>NZ_JAUBTB010000055.1:18047-54290 GCF_036704965.1 Microcoleus sp. F10-B2
GCGAGTCACGTTAATCGTCGCCACGCCGCCTTCAGCCACCGTGTAATTTGGTTGGGCGAACTGGAAGATACTTGGAGCTGTCGGTGTCGGCGCCGGAGTTGTCCCCGGAGTCGGCGGCACATCATTAATCGTCAAAATTGACGGATTACTGCCGACATTGCCACCGAAGAGCACCAAATTCACCGTTTCCGGCGATTCCAAAATCAAATCACTCAAAGCCGTCACGGTGAAACTAGCGGTAGTTTGCCCCGCAGCAAAATTCAACACCCCTGCCGACGTTCCAGTGTAATCCGGTGCACTGCCTGTTGAACTTGCCGAACCGTCAAGAGTAGCGTAGTTAATCGATGCAGCCGCCGTGCCACCGGTGCGAGTCACGTTAATCGTCGCCACGCCGCCTTCAGCCACCGTGTAATTTGGTTGGGCGAACTGGAAGATACTTGGAGATGTCGGAGTCGGCGTCGGCGTCGGCGTCGGCGTCGGCGTCGGCGTCGGCGTCGGCGTCACATCAATGCCTTGATATTGAATACTCCGCAGTAGGTAGTCGGAACTATCGGTTTTGGTGGAGGTAGCGAGGTAGGCAGCGGTGGGGTTCGCGTAGGCTGTGGCGGAGAACCGCAGTTCGTCAAAAGTAACGCCGGTGAGAGAGTCTCCTACTATCTGGAATGTGAAATTGCCATCGGTACGATCGCCAGTGAAAGTCACTCCATCTGAAGACACACCGAGCGGTTTTGGAGTGCCAGGAGCGCTGAGGCGAGTGATCGTAAAATTGCTGGCCGATACCGGCGCCCCATCCTTAAAGAGTTGCAGCGAACCAACTTCATCGCCTTGATCGTTTACTGTAGAACTTGATTTGGGAAGTAATGCACTCAGGTCGATCGTGGCGCTAGTGATATCTTTGTTATCTGCCCATTTCACCTTCAGCACTTGAGATTTACTGGTGTTTGGGTCATAGTGGATTTCCGCCCGAATTTTATTGACATCGGTGAACCAACTAGGATAATCAGATGGGACACCAATACCAGGGGCAGCGCCGTAGCTCAACCAGCTTTTAGGGTTGTCGTTCGTTGCTAAGGTGAGGTTGCTGATGACAGTAGGGTTGGTGTAGTTCGTTTCCACGCCATCAAAAGCTATCCCAGACAGTTGGATGCCTTGATTCTGGGCGGCAGTAGGCCATTGTGCAATTAGGTCACTGATGCTGCTGTAATTAGTGGTTGTACCCAAAGAACCAGTGAATGAAGTAGCCATAGCTTCTCCTTTGATGATGAATAATTAAAGATTAGAAGTGACTGAAAACCAGAGGTTGGGCTTTCTTGTAGCGATCGGTCACTGCAAGAAAAATTTCGTCATTAAGTACGTGAAGTACGTGCAGGTAAATCAAGTAAAAACGCTCAGGCTGCCAAAATGCTTGCCCAATAAGCAGTTGAAGCCTTTATTGCCCCTGCGTAATTAAATGTTGAGTGTAATTATTACTTGCCACTACTTATACAGATGCTTATTCTTTACTTTCATCATCAATAACTTCGATCCGGAAGATTTCCAGATAATTTTTTCATCCCTCTAAAGAGTGGGTTTTCCAAATCTGTAGAGGAGAGCTTAAATCCCACATTCCGCACCCCCCAACGGGCCGCGCACACCTGGTTCTGCGGACAAAAGTGAATCTGGATTGACAAAACGTGAGTATAAATACTCCTAAATTTATATTTCTAAGCAGAACCCAGTTGGGAATTCCTGAAAATTGAGGTTCGGGCGTAAGTTAAATCTGATTCCATTAAAAATGCGATCGGTAAAACACCAAGTTTATTGCCGATCCGTAATGTGATTGACGATCGCCCTCAAGATGTCAAATGGGTTCTCTACCAGGAGTGAGTTGATTCATTCAAAACCCGCCCTCATGTTATATTTATTTGTACTTACTTACGTAACAATCGATGAACTTATCAAAAAATAGGTTGTGGTTGTTGGGAGCGATCGCCGTTACGGCACTAATTATCATTACCCTGCTATTTGCTCCGGCTAACAACAAAATAAACAGCGGTTCGACTTACAATAGAGGCCCGGACGGCTACGGAGCATGGTATGCTTTTATGTCAAAACGGGGAACCGAGGTTGAGCGCTGGCAAAAACCTTTTGAAGACTTTGCTAAAAACCAAGAGGCAACACGGCTAAGTACACTTTTACGTATCTATAGTAGATTGATACCAGAAGTTGTTTCTGATACAGAGAAAAAGTGGGTGGAACAGGGCAATACTTTGGTAATTTTGGGAGTTCGCGCCCCGGTGACACCAGCACCTTTTAGTAGCTTGCACCCAGCTTCAGCCGGGGAAATTAAGATTGACACCGGGCGGAGAGAACCCAGCGATAAAAAACAAGTTTTAGGCGATCGCTTTGGGGCAATTGTTTGGAAACAAACAATGGGCAAAGGAACAGTTTATTTTGCCGTCACACCCTATCTAGCTGCTAACGCTTATCAGGATTTCCCAGGTAATTATGAATTTTTAGCAGGGCTGGTTACTCAATTAGAAGGCGGAGAAAAAGAAATCGAAGGTGCCCAGCAGGCTATAGCAGTGAATTTTATCCAAAATCCGATCGGTCGGCAAAGCCAGGAAACGAGTAAAACTCTAAATAAAGTCTGGGTAGACGAATACATTCACGGCTACAAAGATCCAGAAATTATTGAACGCGAATACGAGGGAAATTTATTCACTTATTTAGCCAAAACTCCTCTATTCCCCGTTTTTATACAGGGTACAATTATTCTAATCATTGCTATTTTTGCCGGGTGGAACAGGTTTGGACAGCCTGTAACTCTATCAGCGCCTGCGGTTGACAACAGCGAAGCTTACATTCAAGCATTAGCTGGTGTCTTGGAAAAAGCAAACAGCACTGATTTTGCGGTAGAAATTATCGGAAAAGCAGAACAGTTACAACTGCAAAAAGCCTTATTATTGGGACAGGCATCCCTGGAAAGTGAAACCCTCACAAATGCTTGGGTGGATCAAACAGGGCGAAAAGCGGCAGAATTGTCAGAACTTCTGCCATCGCCATCTCGGAAACAGCGCATCAGCGATACAGATTTGCTAGCCTGGTTGGGTAAATGGGAGCAGATCCGCCAACATCTCCCCTCTGATAGGAAAAATCTCAAATGAGCGAAACAAACTCTATTTTTAAACGCCTCAGCCAAGCCCTCGACAAAATAGTTGTGGGTCAATCTTCTACAGTACAGCAGTTGCTAGTGGCTCTTTTGAGCGGCGGTCACGTGATTGTTGAGGGAGTGCCTGGAACTGGGAAAACTCTACTTGTAAAAGCGATCGCCCAATTGATCCAAGCAGATTTTCGCCGGATTCAACTAACGCCGGATATTTTGCCGTCGGATATCTTGGGAACAAATATTTTTGATTTTAATAACCACAGTTTTACCCTGAAGAAAGGCCCGGTTTTTACAGAGATTTTGCTGGCAGATGAAATTAATCGCACGCCTCCAAAAACCCAGTCAGCACTGCTCGAAGCAATGGAAGAACAGCAGGTAACTTTAGACGGTGAAACTTTAGCTTTACCAGAGTTATTTTGGACGGTGGCAACTCAAAATTCCCTAGAATTTGAAGGCACTTATCCGCTACCCGAAGCTCAGTTAGACCGATTTTTATTTAAACTTGTGGTTGACTATCCCGATGCAGCGGCAGAAAAGCAAATGCTGCTGAACGCAGAGGCAGGATTTCGCGCCAAACGCATCGATTTAGCTAGAATAAAATCTGTAGCAACGGTAGAGCAAATAATTAGCGCGCGTCAAGCAGTACAAACAGTCAAAGTAGAGGAGAAAGTGATCGATTACTTGCTAGCTTTGGTGCACAATACGCGCAAACATCCCGATTTGGCATTGGGTGCTTCTGGGCGATCGGCTGTAGCTTGGTTGCAAAGTAGTAAAGCTCACGCTTGGCTGGCCGGCAGGGATTATACTACTCCTGATGATGTGAAGGCGATCGCACTGCCACTTTTGCGACACCGTTTGATTCTCAAACCAGAATCGCTGCTAGATGGCTTGCAAATTGATTCGGTAATTGCTTCGGTATTAAAACAAGTCGCTGTACCGAGGTAAACCAAATGATTCCTTCTATTCGCCTTTATTTCCTGTTAGCGATCGCAATTCCCATCGCCCTTTTGCTCGCTATGCTGGTAAATCAGCAAACAAGTATTATCGGCACTTTGCTATTTGACTGTTTAATTGTAGGTCTAGCCATTACCGACGCACTGCGCGTAAAATCTCATCGGGTGCAAGTGACACGCCATCCGTTGCACAGACTTTCGATTGGGCGAGACAATCCGGTTATACTGTCAGTGCGATCCTCTCCGAGGGCTGCGCTAACGGCAAATCAAACAGCTAAAATTCGGCTGTGCGACTCCTATCCGCTAGAGTTTGATGTCTCTCAACCGATGCTGGAAGCATCCCTCAATCCTAACAGCGACGAAGAATTAACTTATACAATTCGCCCGCAAAATCGCGGAAAATATAAGTGGGGAGATATTCAGGTACGGCAGTTGGGAAACTGGGGTTTAGCATGGCACGACTGGACAATACCTGCTAGTGAAAAAGTAGCCGTTTATCCCGATTTAGTGATGTTGAAAGAACTCTCTATTCGGCTAACATTGGAAAATACTGGCACAATGCGGCGGTTACAAAAACTCGGCATGGGAACTGAATTTGCCGAACTTCGGGAATACGGTATTGGTGACGATCCTCGCTTGATTGATTGGAAAGCTACTGCAAGGCGATCGCGCCCTTTAATCAGAGTTTTAGAACCAGAAAAAGAGCAAACTTTGATTATTTTACTCGACAGGGGACGGCTGATGACGGCGCGAGTGCAGGGTTTGAAGCGCTTTGACTGGGGAGTGAATGCAGCGCTGTCTTTAGCCTTGGCTGGACTAAATCGGGGCGATCGCGTGGGAGTCGGTGTGTTCGATCGGGAAATCGCGACTTGGATATCCCCGGAAAGGGGTCAACATCAACTATCTAAATTGATTGAACGCCTAGCACCAATTCAGCCAGTTTTGTTAGAACCAGACTATGTTGGTGCTGTAACTAAATTAGTAAGTCAACAAACTCGCCGTGCATTAGTTGTGCTAATTACTGATTTAGTAGATGTCACAGCTTCTACGGAAATGCTTTCGGCTTTAGCGCGTTTAACACCTCGTTATTTGCCTTTTTGCGTAACTTTGCGCGACCCTCAAGTTGACAAAATCGCTCACACTTCCACCGTGGAAATTACACCTGCTTATCATCGTGCTGTAGCTTTAGATTTACTAGCACAGCGTCAGGTAGCTTTTGCAGAGTTGAAACAAAAAGGAGTTTTGGTTTTGGATGCACCAGCCAATCAAATTAGCGAGCAATTGGTTAACCGATATTTGCAACTGAAGTCTCGGAATCAGCTTTAATCTTCTCAGCTTCCGCAGCATTAGCAAAGTAAGGTAAAGGCCCTTTGAGAACCGACCAGTTTTTATAGATGAAACCGATTACCCAAGGGGCTGACAAAGCAAAAAACAAGACGCCTAGCTGTATTTGCGATCGAAATACATCTAGAATGTTTGCTGTTTGATTGTCAAAAAATGTTGTATATGACAAATCCCAAATTGTAAAAGTAAGATTTCTCAACGCCATAAAAACTATTAGTACAAGTAAGCTGCGGGTTTTTAGATATAAAATCGTGTAAATTAATATCAACATAATTACAGATAGAAAATATTTATAAACAAAAATTATATTCAGCAGACAAACAGCTATTATTGCTGGGATATTTCCCCATTTTGCTGCCCACCTGTGTAGTAGAATACTTGTCAAAATAAAGGCACTGCATATGCAATTTACTGTACAACTGTTGACCATAAAAATTAAGTAGTAAAGCGCTGGATGAAGGGTTTTTGAACCTGTAATTAAAATACTCCTATTTCTATTATCAATCAGTATTTTTTCAACAAATGAAGGTACAATAAAAGACAAAGGATAATAAAATATTCGGAAGACACCTATTGAAAAAACCACGCTAGCGATCGCCAAACCTACCAATGGCAACCATTGGTAGCGATCGGGAACTTTACCAACCAGATATTTAAGTTCAATTCCAGCTAGCCTGCATTGTCGCCACAACAATGCCAGTATCAAAATCGATACATAAGTTCCAAATATTTCATTAACTAATGGATCTAATGGTGTTTTACTATCGAACTTTATCCCCAGTCTATAGCCAATCATTGCTATTTGAAAGTAAATGCCCATAGTGAATAAAAACAACCATCCAAATATGTGCCGAACCTTGATTCGAGAAAAAGGATTGTCTTCGGGAAAGCGGATGTTAGTAAGAGTCATGATTTTAATTAATTATTTGACTCGATATTATATAATCCAAGGTCTCGTAGGGGCGGGTTCGCCAGTATTCTCAATCTAAAAGCCAATAGTTTCATAAACCCGCCCCGCCCATACGATCGCGAATCAACGGGACATGATATGACTGGGAATTTCAGCCGATCGCCTTTTACTGCAATACATCACCAACAGCGCAAACAACACGATCCCAGCCAAATACTTCAACGGATCGGGAATTGCCGGATTTGGCGAGAAAAAACCCTCGATCGTACCAGCAATTACCAGCATCGGCACAATTCCAAATACCAATTGTGCAGCTTGAGTACCGTAAAATTTCATAGCATCAGCACGGCGATATTTGCCGGGAAAAAAGATGCCGCGGGCGATGATTAAACCAGCGCCGCCAGCTAAAAAAATCGCCGGCAATTCCAGGGAACCGTGAGGAAATACAAACGCCCAAAAAGGGTAAGCTAAATTGTGCTGAGCGACTAAACTGGCGATCGCGCCGATGCTCACTCCATTAAATGCCATAATATAAACAGTGTAAAGACCGAAAACAATCCCTCCCCCAACAGCCGCAAAGCATACGGATAGATTGTTAGTCATAATACCGCTAGAAGCCAAAGGTTCGATTCCCACAATTGAACCCATCCACAATTCCCCGTCATCGCGCACCGTTTTAATCAAATGTCCAGGAACTACTAAGGATAAAAACGTCGGATCTTGCCAAGCAAACCACCAAGCAATCAACGCCATTACTAAAAAAATACCCGTCGCAGTTGCCGTATAACCAAACGTCTGCTGTACCGTAGCCGGAAAACCCCAGCGGCAAAACTCCACTACAGCTTCCCAATCTTGGCGGCGCGAACCTTGGTAAATTTGGGTGTAGCCACGAGAAGTTAAGCTTTGCAAATCTTGTAACAAAATATTACCTACTTCGTTTGTCCTCGCCCTAGCCAAATCCGCCGAAACAGAACGGTACAAACTCGCTAATTCCGTGATTTCAGACGCAGGTAGGGACTTTAGCCCCTTTTTTTCCACTTGCTGTAAAAGAGTGTCTAACCGTTTCCAGTTCGGTTCTCGCCGCGCGATCCAACGTTTAATATTCATAAAGTTTTCTCTAAGTTCTATTAGATATAGCTTAAGATAGTTGTAAATTTTCCGCCTCACACTACTACACCCATCCGGTTATGCCTAAAAAAAATCTTAGTTCTTCTGGACAAACAGGCCCTTTGAGCGTCGGTAATGTTGTTAGTGCTAGTTTGCAGATTTACCGCGATCGTTTTAAGCCATATTTTGGTTTGGCATTCGTAGCTTATCTGTGGTTGTTAGTTCCGATTTACGGTTGGGCTAAATTTTCTGCGATTTCAGCGCTCATTTCTCGTCTGGCTTTCGGTGAAGTTAGCGAAAAGCCAGAGACTGTCAGTGATGCTCGCCGTGAGGTGAATCCTCGGATGTGGAGTTTTTTATGGGCGGGTATATTGACATTTCTGATTTTCCTTGGGGTATCCTTGGTAGGTGGGCTCGCTCTAGGAATATTGGCAGGGGGGGCGGCTGCTATTTTGGGGCAAAATTACGTAATTATTGGAGCTTTGGTAGTAGTTGCGATCATTGCTTTCTTTATTATATATATCCGAATTGTCTCTCGCTTGCTGATTGTTGAGTTGCCGCTGGCGATCGAAAATAATATAGACGCTAGTTCAGCAATCAGTCGCAGTTGGCAGTTAACTAAGGGGTCGGTCGGACGCATTCAATGGATAGTTTTTGTGGGCATTTTGGTTTCACTCCCGATCACGATTGTTGTGCAGATACTTAGTGCGATCGTTCAACTTGTTTTAACTCCACTTTTGGGCGCCGAAACGAGTCTATTTTACTTAGTTTATTATCTTCTGATTTTGCCCTTGAGCTTTGGCAGCGGTGCGCTTGTGACTCCTTTTTGGCAGGCTATGAAAGCCATTATCTACTACGACCTCCGCAGCCGCAAAGAAGGTTTGGGTTTGAAAATGCGCGATCGCTAATTCACCCTCAGTCCCAACATAAAATTTGCTCAAATTTATGCGACTTTTTAATCGATTCACTCTCCACACTCCAGAAAGTGTTGAACTGGAATTTACCTTAGCGGGAATTGGCAACCGAGCATACGCATTGCTGATCGACTATATCATTTTGGGTTTGATCGTAGTAGTGTTTTTATTAGGTGCGCTGATATTTAATTTAGTGTTGCTTGAGACGATAGCTAAGTTGCTAGGAAGTACCAATCGCTTAGAACTCTGGTTGATAGCAGTTCAGGTATTAATTGGTTTTTTCATTTATGTAGGTTACTTTGTATTTTTTGAAACAGCGTGGTCTGGTCAAACACCAGGCAAGCGTTATGTCAAAATCCGAGTAATTCGAGATGACGGCCGTCCAGTCAGGCTTCAGCAATCAACTCTACGGGCTTTGCTGCGGCCTTTTGACGACTTATTTTTTATAGGTGTATTTTTCATAGTTTTAAACCCGCAGGAAAAACGTTTAGGAGATTTGGTAGGAGGCACCCTGGTAATTCAAGAACAACAACCCATAACAACTGCTGCATTGAAAGTATCAACACCGGCTCAATCCCTAGCAAAAAAACTGCTGATAGAAGCCGATATTTCCAGCTTGCTGCCAGAAGATTTTGCTGTAATTCGAGAGTATTTGCAGCGGCGCGAAGCTATGATACCAAATGCCAGAAATGAATTGAGCAAACAACTGGCTACTCAGGTTAAACAAATCATTAGTTTGGAAAAACTGCCGACCAAAGTTGATGCTAATGTCTTTTTAGAGGCTGTATATCATGCTTATCAGCAGCAAGTTCAAAATTAATATCAAGTTCAGTTAATTACTTATAAATCCACGGGAATAGGGCATAGGGAATTGGCCGGGGGGCATGGGTGATTAATCTGACTAAAGCAGGAATTATGCACTTACCCTCTGATTTGTCACCGGCAACTTTACAATAAACTCAGTTCCTTCACCAACCTGACTGACGCAGCTCAGCTTGCCGCCGTGAGCTTGAACAATTACCTGATAGCACACTGAAAGTCCCAAACCCGTGCCTTTCCCCACAGGTTTAGTAGTAAAAAACGGGTCAAAAATCTTGTCTTGAATTTCTGCAGGAATGCCAGTTCCCGTATCGCGGACAGAGATTGTTACCCAGTCCGGCTCGCTTTGCCAACTGCGGATAGTTAATTCCCCGGGTTGGCTCGTTGACTGGAGCGCATCTAAAGCATTGTCAATCAAATTATAAAATACTTGGTTGATTTGACTGGCATGACATTTTACGGGTGGCAAACTGCCGTATTGCTTGTCGATTTTGATATTTGTTTTTAGCTTATTTTGCAGCATCAAGAAACTGCTTTCTAAACCTTCATTCAAATCTACTGGTTGTAATTCAGCGTGGTCTAAACGAGAAAAATTTCGCAGCGTCATCACGATCGATCGAATCCGTCCGCTGCCTTCCCGCATAGACTTGAGCAGTTTGCCAAAGTCTTCTCGAATGTAATCCAGTTCTAGTTCTTCATTGATTTTGACAAGTGCTGCCGCTGCTTCCGGGCAGGCATTCCCGACCAGTTCTAGAGCTTCGTTCAAGACTTTAAAATATTCTTGAGCGTGAAACAAGTTAGCGTGGATGAAATTGTTGGCGTTGTTAATTTCGTGAGCAATTCCCGCTACCATTTGCCCCAAACCTGACATTTTTTCGCTTTGAATCAATTGCTGCTGTGTCGATCGCAATTCTTGGAACGCTGCTTGCAATTGCTGGGTTTGAGCTTCAGATTTGACCGCAGCTTCTCTGACTTTACTATAAAGTTCTGCTTGCTGAATGGCGATCGCCATTTGGTCTGCTAGCTGCGACAGCAACTCCATTTCTTGCCGCTGCCAATTGCGGGTATCCCCGCACTCGTGAGCAATCAGCAAACCCCACAGTTTACCGGGAAATTTTAAATTACAACTTCCGGCTGTAGGAAGTGAATCTTCTTCGCTTCGGGAGGTAACAATTGGCACAATCAGATTAGCTTTTACCTGCAAACTGTCTAAGAAATCAACGTGGCAAGGCTCTAAACCGGCATTAAAAATATCATTAATTGCTTTGACTCGCCCTTGCTGGTAAAGATCGGCGTAATCTCCCCTAAAACACTTATCGGCCCCCATATCTCCTAAAATTGAAGGCCAAGGAACCGTCATGTTTTCAACGACAACTTTTCCCTGCCAGTTGTCTTGAAACTGGTAGATAATTACTCGATCGCACTGCAACAGTTGGCGGACTTCCCTCACCGCTGTTTCTAGGATAGTTCCCAGATCCAGGGTACTGCGAATTTGGTTGCCGATCAGCCGCAGCAGCGATTCTCGTTCGGCTTGGCGACGGGTGTCGCTATAGAGTTTGGCTTGATTGATCGCGATCGCCAATTGCGATCCTACCCCTTCTAAAAGCTGCCTTTCCCAATCAGTCCATTCCCGTTCGCGATCGCACTGATGCAAGCCAATTATGCCGTTCACTTCACCTTGATAGCGAGTAGCTACTGCCAGCATGGACTTAATCTCCAAAGCTTCGGCAATCTTTCGGGTTTGTTCGTTCAATCCCGGAAAATCCAGAAACTTCGTCAAAGCTAGCGACTCTTGCTGAGACACCACTGCAGCCAAGTGCGGGTTGTCAGTCATCGGTACTTTCATGCCCAGTTGAATTGGATAGTCTCCGGCGTTGTACTCTCCGCGCGTGACTAAAGTTTTTTCTGTATTTGATTCTTTGACTAAAATGCTCACGCGGCTGCACTGTAGCACTTGTCCCAGCAATCGGCAGGCAGATGTCAAAATTTCTTCTATGTCAAGTGTACTGCGAATTTCGTTATTAATTTGGTTCAGCAAGTTTGATAATTGAACTTGCTGCTGCATCTGCACGATCAGGGCTTTTTGTTTGTCTACTTCTGGCAGCGAAAGACTTTCTTCCTGCCTCCAATTTTCAGGTTCAGGCAACCGCGAAGTTAATCTCGGCGAGGGGTTTTCGTGTTCTTGTATTTTTAAAGACATATTTACTCAGCATTGGTACAGTATTTTGATTGAGCCTGGTTTTTTAGACCTGTGCTTACCCCGCCAAGATCCCGATCGTAGCTACCAGGATTTTTGGAACATCTTAAGACATTATAAAGGATGCAGCCAGAGCATAGCAATTATTTGCTTTACAAATATTTATAAATACTAATTATGCGCTCGGCAGCCGACAATACTAATTAGGCGCGCGCCCTTGAACTGCGTCAGATGTCAATTAGACTTCACCAGCAGGTTAAACTAAGAAAATTCATCTAAAATCTATCTTTAGTTCAATGTTTGCGCGCGCTCGTTCACCATGGAAAACTCAATTCCCGACAATTTTCGCCCTGCTGCAAGCACCGACAACCTTACATCTGGATTGACAGGTAAAAGTCAGATTAACATAGCTTTGGCGATCGGCAATTCGCGACTGCACTGGGGATTATTTGCGGGCAAAACCCTGGAAAAAACATGGGATACAGAGCATCTCAAAGCTGATGCTGTTTCTCGGCTCTCCGAGACCGAAAAAGCCGAATATTTGGTGCAAACAGTAATGAGGTCGATCGAGGAAATATCTTCTCAAAATCTCCTTTGTCTTCCTGCTACTCCCGCTTGTTCTAGTCCTCACACACTTTCTTTAGTTCCCCTGCCTCTAGTTTTAGCCTCAGTTGTTCCCCAACAAACAGCAATTTGGCAGAGTTATCCTGATGTCCGAATTATTACTTTAGACCAGTTGCCGATCGGGGGACTCTATCCTACCCTGGGAATTGACAGAGCTTTGGCTGTACTGGGTGCTGGCAACCAATTGGGTTGGCCAGTTTTACTTATAGATGCTGGTACAGCTTTAACATTTACTGGGGCTGATGTCAATAGGTATTTAGTTGGGGGCGCAATCTTACCGGGTTTGGGTTTGCAGTTATCGTCGCTAAGTAAAAAAACCGCTGCATTGCCCTTTATCAGCTTACCAGAAAATCTGCCGCACCGCTGGGCGAAAGATACTGCTGGGGCTGTTCAAAGCGGAGTTGTGTATGCGACGGTGGCTGGAGTTAGGGATTTTATTGAAGATTGGCGGTGTTTGTTTCCTGATTGCAAAATTGCACTCGCGGGGGGCGATCGCGCTATGCTTTTAAAATACCTCACCGCAGCTTTTCCCGATACAGCCGCACCCTTAATTGACGCACCAGAGGCTATTTTTTGGGGAATTAGTCATGAGTTATGAGTTATGAGTCTTAGTTAGGGGTAATGGGTAATGGGGATTGGTAATGGGGAATTATTCGGCAGCATCTCATATTTGTAAAAACACTTCTTCTGGCTCCTTCCTTCTGACTCTTTCCTTCTGCCTCCTGCCTCAAAACTCCTGCCTCAAAACTCCAATTTCTAGCTTGGCTGCTTTCATTGAGATGCTCCCAATTATTCTTCCTTCTGCCCTGTTTCTTCTTCCTTGCCCATTCCCAATTCACTTAGCAAACTCGCGAATATACTTAGCAACAACCTCCGGGACTTCTTGCGGCAAATTGCTTTCCCCCGGACTGACCAATTGCAGTTCGGCATTAGGAGCCAGAGCAGCATAGGATTGACACACAGACGAAGCTGCGGGGGTATCTTCAGAACCGTGCAAAAGCAAAACAGGCGCTTTCAGCAAAGGCAAATTCTCATCAACTAACTCCGCTGTAATTTCAGCCCGCCGCCGCCGGAACAGCAACTGCACGGCAACTGGGGACTGAATCAATTGCTGTCTGAACTTTAGCAGTCCGTCAATCTTGTTTTTGCTGCCGAGCAACTTAGCAATTGGATAGATCGATCGCAGGAACCACAAAGCCAGCGGAGGTTGGCCGATCAGCCAGCTAGCCGTCTGCCACCGCCCCCGCCGGTTGCCAACCTTGACGCCTTCTGGGGCCAACAAAACCAAACCCTGAACTCGATCGGGATATTTGATAGCGTAGCTGGTGGCCACCCAGCCGCCCAGAGAGTGAGCGATTAAATAAACCTGTCGCACGTTCAAAGTATCGAGGTATTGGGCGAGACATTCTACTTCCAGGTCGATCGAATAATGAAGATTCCGGCGTTCCGAGTCGCCAAATCCCAGCAAATCCGGTGCGAAGCAGTGGTAGTAGGGGCTCAAATGTTCGATCGTCTGCAGCCACTGACTGCTGTCATGCCAAGAACCGTGCAAAAATACTAAATTCGGGCCTTGACCGACTTCGTGCCAGAAGATTTGCCCTACAGAGAGTTTTACCCGAGAATTGCGTAGCGGTGAGTACATCCGGTTAAATATTTAGTAATAAAAAGATGATTAATTTAATGTTCAGAGATTGTGAATAAAAGTAGCAAAACAGTGAAAATTAATTTCACAGTCATAACAGAAAACTTTTGACGGCGAGGTAATTTCCGACTTTTCTCAAATTTGGATGCCCCGTCGGTTTACGCCAAAGTTGTCAGACCTTGAAAATAGTCCTGTAAATGTTGGTCGTTATCGTGGCTGAGCTGGCCTTCCGGCAGCGATGCGGGCAAAAAAGCCTCAACCTCGCTGACTTCAAGCGTATCCTGAACTTGCATCTTTCCCTCTACCTCTGCTGCCACCACGATACAAATCGAGTGCAGGCGAGGGTCTCGATCTGCCGCCGAATAAACACCCACCAAGCGGCGGATTTTTACTAAATCTAGTCCTGTTTCCTCTGCTAATTCCCGCCGCACAGTTGTGGGAATATCCTCTCCCCAATCCACCATACCTCCCGGCAGTGCCCAGCGACCGTTGTCGCGGCGGCGAATTAACACAATTCGCCCGTCAGGCAATACCGGAATCACAGCAGTACCAGTGATGGGATGTCGAAAAATCAGCCCCAGCACAGTTTGTCCAATTTGCCACAATCGACGCATAAACTCAAAAGCTTATTTAGGGGAAAGTAATTTCAGGTTTCTTAGCTTGGAGCTCAAAAGTCTTAATTTTTAATTTTTCATTCAGCCGAGAGGTCTGGCAAGTCTGCTAAGATCTCGGCTGCGTGAGTTTCTGGTTTGACTTTCCGATAAACCTTTTCAATCCTACCATCAGGGTCGATCGCGAAAGTCGATCGAGTAATTCCCATAAATTCTTTTCCCATAAATTTTTTGAGTCCGTAACAGCCGTAGGCGGTGGCAACTTCGGCGTTTGAGTCGCACAGCAAGGGAAAAGGCAGTTGATATTTAGCTGCAAACTTGGCGTGAGACCCGGCCCCGTCTGTGCTGACGCCGAGGACTGCAATATTGCGCGACTCATAGTCTGAGTAAATGTCGCGAAAGCCGCAAGCTTCTTTGGTACAGCCTGGGGTATTGTCCCGAGGGTAAAAGTAAAGTACAACTCGCCGCCCTCGAAAATCTGCAAGGCTGACGAAATTGCCTTGCGCGTCGGGCAGGCTGAAGACAGGAGCTAAGTCACCGGGATTTATAATCATTTGTCGTATTTTTGTCAATAGTTTATAGAAATCTTCTGGAAGATCGAAAACATTGCGTCCCATCGGGCCCGGATTCCCCGGGACTTTAATCCCCGTGTTCTTTTTTCTGGGTCTTGTACCGGGTGTGCTATGATCGTCATCGGTCTAAAATTGAGTATAACTAGCCAACGTAAAAACTTAACTGGATTAGTTGAGTGCGTAGTCACACCTAACGGTGTTGCGGTTTAGGAAAGCTAAATTTGAAGAAAACCTAACTACATAAAGAGAACTGATCGAGTACGGTAGGGCATACCGGAATTAACGCTTGGGGAGAAGACACCTATAATGCGGCTGGAGAAATCCTGTCGCAAGCAAGTGACTTCGCTGAACCAAGAATCTCAGTCACCAAGAGTGCACAGAGTGCCAACCTTAAGAATCCCCGTGCGTGAAAGCCCGGGGACTGTCAATGTTTATTAGTGAGGTCAGAATGGCTAAGCGCCGCAATCTCAAGAAAGAGAAGGCACAACGAAATCAAGCATACGCTCGCAAGTTTCGCAAGCGGAGAAATCAAGATATGTTCTCCAACAAGAGAAGGCGATTTGACGGTGGCAACGGCGGTGGCAACGGCGCCATGAGCGGCGGCAGACAGGACAAAGACATGGCTGCTGCTGAAGATTAATTGAGTCAGGCTATCTGCCGAACTTAGAACCAGAGTGGAAAACACGATCGTTCTTTCGTAGAGATAGCCAGCCGGAATTTGTCCAATAATTCAACGATGTTTAGGCGATCCGATCGCGCGCAGCGATAAGTGATTTTCTCACTTGTTCAAACCCGGTACCCCCGTAACTATTGCGAGCCGCCACTACTTGCTGAGGTGCGATCGCGCTGTAAATGTCTGTCTCAAAGGCTGGGTGCAAGTCTTTCCACTCCTCAAGTGTCAAATCTTTGAGGAGTTTGCCCCCCGAAAGGCAAGTTTTGACGACTTTGCCGACAAGGTTGTAAGCTTCCCGGAAGGGAACGCCTTTGGCGGCCAAGTAGTCGGCTACGTCTGTAGCGTTAGAAAAGTCTTCCGTAACAGCCGCAGCGAGGCGATCGCCATTAAACTCGATTCCTTCGCGCAACAAAATGGTCATTGCTTCCAAGCAAGCCTGTACCGTTCTCACGGTATCAAACAAAGCCTCTTTATCTTCTTGTAAATCTTTGTTGTAGGCCAAAGGAAGTCCCTTCACTACTACCAACAAGGCTTGCAAGTGACCGAACACCCGCCCCGCTTTGCCCCGCACCAACTCCGGCACGTCGGGATTTTTTTTCTGGGGCATGATGCTAGAACCCGTCGCGCAGCTATCTTTGAGCGTAATAAATCCAAATTCGTGAGCAGACCACAAAATCATTTCTTCTGACAAGCGGCTCAGGTGTACCATAATCAAGCTGGCAGCAGCGAGAAATTCGATCGCAAAGTCTCGATCGCTCACTCCATCTAAGCTATTAGCATAAACCTTGTCAAAATGCAATAGTTCTGCCGTATAATGTCGGTCGATCGGGAAAGTCGTCCCCGCCAGCGCGCCGCAACCCAAAGGCGAAACATTCACCCGCTTGCAGATATCGCCGAGACGTTCCCAATCGCGATCGGTCATTTCAAAATAAGCTAACAGGTAATGAGCCAAACTGATCGGCTGAGCGCGCTGCAAATGAGTGTAACCGGGAATTAAAGTTTCCACGTGACGATCGGCAAGATCGAGCAAAACCCCTTGAAATTCCCGCAATTGCTCGCGAATTTCTCCGATGCGATCGCGCAAATACAAGCGAGTATCGGTGCCGGCTTGATCGTTGCGCGATCGGGCCGTGTGCAACTTTTTCCCCGCATCTCCCACGATATCCGTCAGCCGCTTTTCTACAGCGAAGTGAACGTCTTCTGCATCAACTCCCGGAACAAAAAGTCCTTGGCGGTATTCGCGGCGGATCTGTTCCAAACCATTGACTAACTGTTCGCCTTCTGCTGCGGAAATAATCCCCGTTTTTGCCAGCATTTTAGCGTGAGCGACAGAACCAGTCAAGTCATGCTCAATCAATTCAATATCGAAGCCAATACTAGCATTAAATCGGGCGATCGCCGGGTGCAGCGCCGATTCAAATCTTTGACTCCAAGTTTTTTGTTGTGTTGTCATTGCTCAAGCTAAAACTAGATTATATCTCTGTTGCAGAAGTCTATAAAAACCGGTTTGTAGTCGGGACTTTAATCCTTCCTCCGGTTTGTAGTCGGGACTTTAATCCTCCATCCCAAATTCTGTCAGAAAAAACTCAACTCCTGACTACAAAGTTTTTATACATCTTTTGACCCGAAAAAACTGAAGTCTTGACTACAAAATTGTGAAACTTTTGCTGTATCAGAAAGAAGTGAAGTTTGGGCTACAAACCTTTTAAATCCGTTTCCGATAGCTTCCGCGACAATAACTCTAACGAAAAATCCCTTTAAAGAACCAGCCAACAAAAATACCTATAAAAAAAGCTCCTATTTGACCAGTCGAAACAAAATTGTTCCAAGCTTTCTGGAAATTAGTAAAAATGTCGTAACTTTGACCCAAAAGCACCGTCGAGATCAAATGAGATTTCAAAACTACCACGTGAGCGACATCGTTCCAATTAATCGAACTGGTTAATCCAGCAGTAATTTCCGGGATTAAATTAACTATCATGGTGATTTTCTCCTGCTAAAGGTGTTACCCTAAGTACAACCAGCGTCATGTCATCTTCGTTGCGATTGCCGATGCCGATAAACTGGTGAACCCGATCGAACAAATAATCCAAAATTTCTTCAGACTGCTGATAATTCTGACAGGCCCACTGAAAAGCCGAGGTCAAGTTATCCTCATCAAACCGATCGCCCCTTTGATTGGCAGCATCGGTAAATCCGTCTGTGTAGTAAATAATCGTATCTCCTGGCTGCAATTGCACGCTTGCTTCTTGGTAGTGCGAATCAGCATCCAGGCCAATTAACATTCCCTCCAAAGTATCGAGTTGAAGAATCGAATTAGTTGCAGCTTGCCAAAGCAAAGGCGGGTGGTGAGCTGCATTGCTGTAAGACAAAACGCGAGTTTTCGGGTCGTACTCCGAATAAAACAGAGTCACAAAACGGTGGGAATTTTCCAAATCCGCGTGCATAACCCGGTTTAAATGTTGCAAAATTCTCGAAGGCGAGTGGCGGTTCAAAACCTCCGCCCGCAGCATACCCCGCGTCATCGTCATCAGCAGGCCAGCCGGCACTCCTTTGCCCATCACGTCGCCGATCACAATGCTCCAGCGGCCCTTGTCGATTTTTGACTTGAGATTTTTAATCAGCGATGGGGGGTGTTCCACCTCATCCTCCTTGCCGATCGGGTCATAGTCAGCGGGAATAAAATCATAATAATCTCCGCCGACTCTGCTAGCAGTTTGGCAGCGGGCGGCCACGTCAACACCGGGAATTTTCGGACAACTGCGGGGTTGCAGCCGCAATTGAATTTCCGCCCCGATTTCTAACTCTCTGTCTAAGCGTTCTTTTTCAGCCAACTTAACAGTAAGTTCGTCTTTGCATATTGCCACCGCAGTTTGATCTGCCACCAACCGAACTAATTTCTGTCTGCCGGGAGTCCACACATATTGTGGGTCACTGCTAAAAACATAAAGCCGTCCGCGTTCCAAATTGTTGACTAAAATTGGCGCACCAAACAAATGAACGTCCGGGCCCAAATAACGGCCCACTTGCAAGTCGAGACTAGAGGTGTGCCCAGAGGTTTCGGAAAAAGATTCAGCAGCACCGCCGTTAGCACCTGCTGTCGCTTGTCTGGTGGCTATTTCCAGCGCTTTTCGCATATCTTGGCACTGTCGTCCTTCGTGACAGTGCAACTGCTGGAACCTGACTTGACCGTTAGGTTTGAACAGTACCAAAGCTCCGCCGTCGGCATCGGTAACGCGAGTCGCCACCAAAGGCACCAACTCCAAAAATTGGTTGAGATTGTTAAAACTGCGCAGGGCAAATCCCAGCGAACCCAACATATCTTGAACGTTGTGCTGGTATCGGTGCAAGCGCGCCACCAGTTCTTTGAGGGCAAATACTGGCGTCGCGTCGGTAGAATTGCGACCCGAAGGGCGGTCAGCAGGTTGAGGTGAGGAGCGAGGCAAAGGCACAGCAGTCATTTTAGATTTGTGATTTTCGATCTTAGAACGAGGAGGAATGATTGAGGACTTACGCGCCACTTGAACAAAACCCGGTTTTTTTTCGAGCAAGTAGTTTGGGTTGAGCAGGTAGGTTGGGCAGTAGGGGAACTTGACCCAACAGCATCAATTTTAGATTTGAGATTTTAAATTAAAAAATTGCAGATTTTTGCTCGCATCTCAAATCTAAAATCGCCAATTTTTTAATCGTTTGTTGGGTGTCGATCGCGCTTTTATCCCAACTAAGCAAGAACAGGGCGAAGGTATTGTTTCTAGATATTTAGTTTTTTACTCGCCACTCGGTGGCGATCGGCGCAAGTCCTGCGATGCTAGTTTAAGGTTCAGGATTTGAGATTTTGAACCTCTGTATCCGCCTCCTAAAATTGGGACGACCACAGATACCTCATCAATCTAAAATCTAAAATCTAAAATCTAAAATCGAGTAGGGCTTCGACAAATTCGTAACTAGAAAACGGGCGCAAGTCTTCGATGCTTTCCCCGACTCCAATAAACCGGATTGGCAGACCGAGCTGCTGCACTACTGCTAGGGCAACACCACCTTTAGCAGAACCGTCGAGTTTTGTCAATACTACTCCGCTTAATTTTGCTGATTCTGCGAACACTTCTGCCTGTCGCAAACCATTTTGACCCAGTGTGGCATCCAACACCAGTAGAGATTCTACGGTAGCGCCTGGGGCTTTCTTATCTACAATGCGACGGATTTTACTTAATTCGTCCATCAGGTTTTTTTTGTTTTGCAGGCGGCCTGCGGTGTCTACGATCAGCAGTTCTGTGCCTCGGGCGGTGGCGGCGGCGATCGCATCAAACACGACAGCAGCCGGATCGGTATTTTTCCCTGGGTTGGCAATAATTTCGACGCCGCTGCGGGAACCCCAAACTTTCACCTGTTCGACGGCGGCGGCGCGGAAAGTGTCGGCGGCGGCAATTAGGGTTTTGTAGCCGGATTTTTGAGCAATGTGCGCTAGTTTGCCGATCGTCGTAGTTTTTCCCGCACCGTTGACTCCTACAATCAACCAGATGTTAAAAGTATCTTTTTCCGGGGCAAATGTCAGGCTGTAGGCGGGATTACCGGCGGCGGTTTCGGCACAGGGAGCGTCCAGAATATCGCGCAGGATAGTTTTGAGGTAGGCTAGAGCCTGTTCTGGCGGCAGCACTTCTTGTGTGAGTCTTTCTTGGAGGCGACTGATAATGATGTCGGTGGCTGCGACTCCGACATCGGCTTGCAGCAGCAAAGTCTCAATTTCGGCTACCGCGTCTTGATTGAGCGGGCCTTGACCGACGATCGCCTTTAGTCGATTAATTAAACTGCGGCGCGTTCTTTCTAAGCCTTGGCGCAGTTTTTGCAGCCAAGTGATTTCCTCGACGGATACTTGGTCTGGCCGGCGGCCTTGACTGGCTAAGATTTCTGATGACCACAGGAAGCCTTCGTCAAAGGCGAAACCGGGAATTTCTTCGATAATTGCGGCTCTCTCGGCGGCGGCTGCAATTACTTCTGGTTCTTCAAGGGCTGTTTCTTTGAGGCGTTCGATGCGCTCCATGCGATCGGCTTGAGCTCTTGCCCAAAACGGCAGGGCTTCGGCTGCTTCGCCGTCGGATGCGAGTGATTCGGTTTCTACCACCTGCGTTGCAGGTTCGGCAATTTCTATATTTTCTGCTGTAACTTCTAATTGTTGAGCTATAGGTGCAATGTCGATCGCCCCGGCTTTTGGTTGCAGAGTTTCTGGAATTTTTACTTGGTTAGCTGCATCGGTTTCTACCGCCTCGGTAGCTTCAACTGTTGCTGGTGCTGCAACTTCTGGAACTTCTGCAACAGTTGGTGCTGCTTCAAGTTCGATCGTCTCCGTTGCTTCAACAGCCGCCGCTTCTGCAACTTCTGGAACTGTCGCGATTTCTGTTTCGGCTGCTGGAACTTCAGCCGCTGCTGTTTCGGCAACTTCTGTTTCGGGTTTTTGCTGTTTTTGAATATTTTTGTAAGCAGCTTTCGCCCAATTGAGATAATCTTCGGCTACAGCGGGGGAACTTGAATCTGCTGCTGTATCTGTTTGAGGCTCAACCGGTGCGGATTTTGCAGACTCATCTTGAGTTTGTTCGGGTGTATCTTTTTCGGAAGATTCGCTTTCGCTGTACTGGCGACGAAACCAATTAAAAACCATAGAAGTAAATGGGGAATAGAGAAGAGTTATTAGTCCAGTCCTGGACGCCTTAAGGCCAGAGAAACCGGGTTTTTTATCTTACTGTGGACTATAACGAAGGATTTTCGTAAAAAACCCGGTTTCTGACTACCCGTGCGTCCAGGACTATAGTCATTAGTCATCAGTTCTTAGTGTAGAGCGGATTGCCGATCGCAGATTGCCGATCGCTATTGACCAATGACTGATGACTAATGACTGCTGACTATCGACTACTGACTAATAACTTCTGCGTTGATTTTATCGACTACTCGGCGGAGGACTCCGTTGATGAAGCGATGTCCTTCGTCACCGCTGTAGCGTTTTGCGAGTTGGACGGCTTCGTTGACGCTGACTTGTTCGGGTAAGCCGAGATATAGCATTTCGGCGATGGCGATTCTCATGATATCTCGATCGATCCGGGGCAACCGTTCTATTTGCCAGTCTACCAGCGCTTCCGAGAGCAATTCGTCAATTTGAGGGCGGTTGGCGCTGACTTTCGTCAGGATTTGCAAAGCATAGGTGCGGACATCTTGCTGGTTGGCTAGCTGGATCAGTTCTGGAAACTCCATTGCTGAACCGAGACGGTTGATTGCGGTTTGGGTGAGTTCGACTGCTTCCCGCACCATTGTTCTAGCACTTTGTATATCGGCGGCGCGGATTTCGCTGGCAAGCAGTTTGTCGCTACTCCGCTGCACTTCAGATGCTGCTGTTTCTAGGGCTTCTTGAACTTCTGCTGTCAGGGTGCGGATGGCGGCGAGGAGGACATCTTGCAGTTTCTTGGCTTCTAAGAGTTCTGGATTCGCCGGCAGTTGGCTGATGCCGAGGAGTGCGAGTTCGCGTGCTGTTTCGCGGGCTTTTTTCATAGTTTTTAGATAGGAATTGGGAAGTTAGGAAGTTTTTCGATCGCGCGCGGACTTGAACTTTAGCAGAAAACTCGACTAAAAGCGGTACAAGACCAGCCGTCTGACTCACCAGCGGCGGCTAGTTTACAGATACTTCACTGTCAAACCCAAGATTTATGCTAGAAACCGGGTTTCTGAGTATAGGCTTTCTCGGTTTGGGCTGGTTTTGTCGAAATATTATCTGCTATGGGGAAAGTTTACACGGTCTTACGGGCCGCTAAAAATGTCTTGGTTCACTCTTCTTCGACTGGAACAGCCTGGTATCTTGATTCGGATACCAAGGGTTCGAGTGTTTTGCCCGTGGGTTTGTCGCTGATGACTGCAATTGAGTTGTTGGGGTTGACGATGCCGCCAGAGATGATGACTTTAAAGGCATCTTCGATCGACATTGACACATTGACTAAATCTGCCTCCGGGACTATAGCGTACCATCCGGTGGTGGGGTTGGGAGTGGTGGGGATGAAAATGCCGATCGGGGTTTCGCTGGAAAGGTGAGGCGGGATATCGTTATTATTGAGCGTGCCGGTCACAAATGCTAAAGTCCAGATTCCCCGGCGGGGATATTCCACTAACACCACGCGGCGAAATTTATCATTTGACTTGAGGATGGTTCCCAGCAGTTGTTTGAGAGTTTTGTAAACCGAACCGGCTAGGGGAATTGCCTGCAACAGCCGTTCGCCAAAATCTAGCAGCCACTTGCCAAAAATGTTGCGGGCCATTAAACCGATGACTAAAATGCTCAGCAGGGGTACAGCCAGCCCTACTAAGAGATTTAGCAGATTCACCAAAATCGGGTTGAGTCCGTCAAAAGGGTTGATCTGCTTGGGAATTTTGGTGAGAAAATTGATCACCCAACTGGCGACGGTAATTGTCAGCCAGATGGTGGTAGCTAAGGGTATCACTACCAGCAGACCTGCGATCAGGTCGTTTTTTAAGTCTTGTTTGATGCGTTGGAGCACGGCGGGTCAAATCTCCTCGTAACTGGTTGCCAATAACCTGAATAAACCTGAGACTAAAGCAACTGCACGGGCTTTACTGGAAGTCACCACAGACGATCGTCTTCAATGTCTGCTAAACTCTACCCTTTCTGACGGGCAAGAGTTAAGGATCGCCGATGCTGTACCTATATTTTAAAGAATTATTGCAAGTTGGCGCTTGGTTTTAATATATGCGGGCTGTGCAACAGCGAGCCCTCTTGTATATTTTAAGACAGTTTGGCTCGAACTCAACCAATAAGCCGATCGGTCAGAGGCTGCCTGAGAGTGGAAGTGCAGCCACTCCAGAGGAAATTTTCTGTGATTTGTCTGGGAAATTAATTGGTCGATCGAGCTTTCTCAGATTTTAAGCTGGGTCGCACTTCGTTGTAACTCATATTTTGCACCGTTATCAATAACAGGCTTTCCGGTCTGTTCCACAGGAGATGGATTTTCTCGTTTCACAGGCCCGAAAGACTGTTGAGAAAAGGCTTGTTGAGAATTGTTCCCGATCGCACTTGTCCGGAATTCACCTGCCTCAATGCAGAATCTGTGCAGGTTGAGTTCACTATCAAGCCAACAATATATCTTTAGATAGATTCAAAGCGGCCCCTATTATTAGTATATAAATAGGGACTTTGGGAGAGCGAAGGCGATAGACAAGCCAAATGTTCCCCCGGTTTCAACTGTTGCACGGTAGGCAAATCTGGCAAACAGTAAAACAGACAGACCAGCAACTTTGACTTTTTTTGACGCGAGCGAAATGCAGGAAATAAGGGCACAATTCAAGCGAATTTGAGCTTGAGAGGAGCGGTCAAGCAATATAAAATTAACTCTAGCATCACTACATAAAAAATAATCTGCCAAACGAGGTAGCAGTAATTAGTAGCAAGCGAGATAAATTACTAAATAGCAAGTTGTTTCTAGCAGAAAGTGTTAGACTATTTGTGCGGCAGGGTATAGTTAAACTGCTTCCCACAAGCAAGGCTCCAGCGGTGCGGATTGATGGAAAGCAGGCGAAAGAGAAGGAAAAGCAAAGGCAGCAGGCAATCAAGTCAGACAGGGGATTCACCTAGATGCAAGCAGCAAAAGACTTGATTAGAAGTTAGGATAGAGATGTGAATGCTCAACTTATAAAACCAATTGATTTTTACATTTTTTGATGCGATTCAACACGCAAGACTTTTTTGGACCGGACTTAACAAGTCGCTGCCCAAGTATGTTCTGTGTCTGAAAACTAATATTTAAGTAAAAGGAATTTTTGTGACAAAGCTCAATATCCTCTTAGTAGAAGACAGTCCCCCAGATGCCGAACTGATTGAGGCATATCTAATAGATGGCGGTCTGGAATTTTCTCTCCTGTGTGTGGAAACTCGGGAAGACTTTACCGCTGCCCTGGAAAAACACAGTTTTGACATTATTTTGGCAGATTATATGCTGCCTTGTTTTAACGGGATAGCGGCGCTGGAAATCGCCCGCGCTACTTGTCCGGGAGTGCCGTTTATTTTTGTGTCGGCTACTTTGGGCGAGGAAGTGGCGATCGAAACTTTGAAAAGCGGCGCTACTGATTATGTTCTCAAACGCCGTTTGATACGCCTGGTTCCCTCGATTCAGCGGGCCATGCGGGAGGTTCAAGAACGGATCGATCGCAAGCAAGCCGAAGCACAGCAGCAGGAAAGCGAAGGTCGATTTCGGACTATGGCAGATACCGCACCGGTGATGATTTGGATGTCGGACGCCGACCAATTTGGCGATTACTTTAACAAAGTTTGGCTGGAGTTTACCGGTAGAACTTTGGCGCAAGAAATGGGCAAGGGTTGGATGGAAAGCTTGCACCCCGATGACTTACCAGAATATCTGGATATTTACCAAAAAGCCTTCGACGATCGCACCGAGTACCGGATCGAATGCCGCCTGAGACGCTATGACGGGGAATACCGCTGGGTTTTGGGTACGGGCGTACCCCGGTACAGGCCCGATCGCACTTTTGCAGGTTACATCGGTTCTTACATTGATATTAGCGATCGAAAACAAGCAGAACAAGAATGCGCTGCCGCTTTGTCCCGCGAACAAGCAGCCCGGTTGCAAGCAGAAGATACAGCTAAAGCGCTGCAATCGGCAAACGATCGAATTACTAATATTCTCGAAAGCATTACTGATGCTTTTATCGCGGTAGATTTAAATTGGAACTATACCTATATAAACTACAAAGCTATTGAGCTTTTAGGCAGACCAAAAGCAGAACTGATTGGTAAAAAAATTTGGGATATATTTCCCTGGGCTGTAGATTTACCGTTTTACAAAATGGCTGCCAAAGCAGTAGCAGAAAAGGTAACGGTCGAGTATGAAGAATTCGTGCCGTTGTGGGATAAGTGGTTGAAGGTGCGTTTTTATCCTTCCGATTCTGGTTTGTCGGCTTACATCCAAGACGTTAGCGAGCGCAAGCAAACAGAAGCTGCACTCAAAGTTAGCGAAGAAAAGCTGAGAATGTTGGCAGAAGCTAACTTGATAGGAATTATCTTCGGGGATGTTAACGGCGCTATCATCGAGGCAAACGATGAATTTTTGCGGATAATTGGTTACACGCGGGAACAGTTGCAGCGCAGGAAATTAAACTCGATTGACATCACGCCGCCGGAGTACCAGTCTCTCGACGAAAAGGGGATTGCAGAGGCACAAGCAACGGGGGTTTGCATTCCCTACGAAAAGGAATACTGGAGGGGAGACGGCAGCCGGATTCCGGTGCTGATCGCATATGTTTTGCTGGGCGAAAAGCGTCAAGAATTGGTGGCTTTTATTATCGATTTGACGGTTGGCAAGCAATTGGAAAGAGCACTGCACGATCGAGCCCAGGAATTAGCGCGGGTGAACCGGATTAAAGACGAGTTTCTGGGAACTTTGTCCCACGAATTGCGGACGCCGCTGAATGCAATGCTGGGATGGGCGCAACTGCTGCGAAACCGCAAGTTTGACGAAAAAACGACTGTTCGGGCTCTCGAAACGATCGACCGCAATACAAGATCGCTGGCAACTGCGATCGAGGATTTGTTGGACGTGTCGCAGATTATTAGCGGGAAACTGTCGCTGAATTTGCGGTGGGTAGATGTGATTTCGACTGTTGAGGCTGCGATCGATACTCTCGCGCCCGCGATTGCCGCCAAAAATATTGAAATTGTGACGGATTTCGACCCAAATGCGGGGCGGATTTTTGCCGATTCCGGTCGCTTGCAGCAGGTAGGGTGGAATTTGCTGTCGAATGCGATTAAGTTTACTCCCGATGGCGGACAGGTGAGGGTGGCGGTGCGAAAGATGGAGAGGACTTTTGCCGGTGAGGAATCCGCTTGCTGTAAAAAATTGTCGCCCGCTAGTGTGGAAATTGAGGTCAGCGACACGGGACAAGGAATTTCAGAAGAGTTTTTGCCGCACGTTTTCGATCGGTTCAGCCAAGCTGACAGCTCTACAAGGCGATCGTACAACGGATTGGGTTTGGGTTTAGCGCTAGTGCGCCATTTTGTGGAAATGCACGGAGGGACGGTGCAAGCGGCATCGGCCGGGAAGGGAGAAGGATCGAGGTTTTTGGTGAGATTGCCAATTCAACAGCTTCATTGCGACGGCAGATTTTCTGTTGCCGGACTCGGGGAGTTTGCCCTTCCTCAAAGCAAGGCGCGAGCCCCTGTAAAGCAGTCTTTTGTCAGCAGCAATCTTTCTGGAGTGCGGGTGTTGGTGGTAGATATCGATGCGGATTCCCTGGATTTTGCCTGTACAGTGCTCGAAGATTGCGGGGCCCAGGTGGAGACCGCTAGGTCGGGATTGGAAGCCCTGGAGGCGATTGAAAGGCTGAATCCGGATGTGTTGGCGATCGATATGGGGATGCAGGCCCCCGGTGGAAACGAGATCCTCCGGCAAGTGCGATCGATCGCGGTGAGGAGGGAAATTCCGGCGGTGGCGTTCACAGGTGGCGGCAGGGTAGAGGAACGGGTACGGGCGCTGCGGGAGGGTTTTCAAATTCACGTGTCCAAGCCTCTCGATCCTGCTGAGTTGGTGGCGGTGGTGGGAAGTTTGGCGATGCGATCGAACGATTTTAAATTTTAGATTTTAGATTTTAGATTTAATGCGTTTGCAAACTTTGAGGAGGGAGGTCGTGACTGCAAACCAATTTTCTTGCATTCGAGCGATCGGACAATTAAGCAGAAAAACGTTTTTTTTAGTATGAATCAGAAGAGTAGCTAATTTGTCAAGCCCCAACAGTTATAAATTTAATTTAGCTCATAGTCGGTAGTTTTTGATACTGATAGCAGTGTCAATCGATTTTAGATTTTAGATTTTAGATTTTAGATTGACTTGCGCCAGATCAATGCGGGGGCTTGAGGATTTTCGATTTTCGATTTTGGATTGATTCCACGGATAAATCACGTGGCGGGTACCACCTTTGAAATTCGTGGTCATCAGTAGTCCCACTTCTTCAATTCTTTAATCTAAAATCTAAAATCTAAAATCTAAAATTGTATGAGATGCAGGGACGATCGTCCTTAACTTTATCTCCTCAAATATCAAGTTCAGCAAATACGTGCTTCAATTGAAAAATTCCGCATCGGGGCCCATGCTTCTGGCACTCCTCTATTTCCCGCCCTACAAGGATTTTGTGTCGCTCTTGGATTTTTCTGGGGCCTGGTTTCAACTATCGACTAGATACCAGTTGCACCCGGCCGGCATCCATTTCATCCATTAATAACTCTAAAGCCTCATAATCGATATCCGAGATGTAGCCCAAACGGGTGAGCTCGTAGTTGATTTCGTTTTCAATGTCAGGCGTTAACTGCTTAATGTAGAGGGCTTTTTCTACAAGATGACGAATAGCATAGGTTGCTTGCATAGTAGCTCGGAGAACTCCGTACAATTTAATTATTATCTGAACAGTAGATCGCGCGCGTGATCTAAATCAGAACTAACAAGTGATTTCAATTACATTATTCACTTTTATCTAACAGCCAGGGGACAGTCGATCGCAATTTTTAGAATTCTCAAGACTCAACCTGCTGGCATAAATAAAAAATAGTATAGTAGCTTACGTTTCCGCCACAAATCTTGCGCAAAATTTCATAAAAAAGAGTCAATAAATAAAGATTCAGTAAAACTACTGAAAAAACTGGTCGATTTCCCTCAGAGCAAGTTAGCCTCAGAGTTATTAAGTAGGTTTAGGCTTACACCTGTCCAGCACAGTAGTTGAAAATACGTAGCAACCATAGGTTTGACATATGCAGACACTTCTTGCCCATAAACCAATTACGGTGATTCGACCCCTAGACCACTTGAATGCAGCCACCTGCCCAGAAGTCGGACGGCAACTAATGACAGCAATTGCAGCCCCCGGAGTTGTAGCGGTACTCGTAGATTTGGGCGCTGTAAAATTTATTGACAGTGCCGGTTTGATGGCATTGGTTTCGGGCCTGAAGCAGGCGAAAAAAATGGGGCGCAGGTTTAGTATTTGCTCGGTATCCCCCGGGATTAGGATGATTCTGGAACTCAGTCAACTCGATCGAGTTTTTGAGATCTTTGAAAATGTCGATAGCTTTGAAGCCGAAAACTCCTGCGCAAACCAGCACTGCTAGAGGTGCCTCCTCGGCGAAAACAAGCAACAAAACCGAGTAAATTCGGTTAAATGCCCGAAAAGACAAAGGACTGTCGTTGGCGTGTTGGCAGATTTTAAGGTAGGCTGCTTAAGAGTCGCAGATATTTAGCGAGTCGAGCCGTGGCAGTAAAAGTCGAAGAATTACTTACAGCAGAAATTAATCAGCCTGCTCGTTATCTGGGAAACGAATTGGGGGCTGCACACAAGCCTTGGGACGCGGCGTCTGTGCGCTGGGTGCTCACTTACCCAGAAGTGTATGAAGTTGGTGCTTCCAATCTCGGGCACATCATCCTTTACAACATTTTGAACGCAGGGCCGAGACAGTTGTGCGATCGAGCTTATTTGCCCGCACCAGACTTGGCAGCAAAACTGCGATCGACCAAAACTCCGCTGTTTGCCGTAGAATCCAGGCGATCGCTCACAGAATTTGATATTCTGGGCTTCAGCCTCAGCTACGAACTCGGAGCCACAAACATTCTGGAAATGCTGGATTTAGCTGGCATTCCCCTAACTTGGCAAGAAAGAGCGACCCATCGCCAAAACGGTCAAATGCCGCTGATTTTTGCTGGCGGGCAAACGGCAACTTCCAATCCCGAACCCTACGCGGACTTTTTTGACTTCATCGCTTTGGGAGATGGAGAAGAATTGCTGCCAGAAATTGGCTTGATTTTGGCAGAAGGCAAAACAAATAATTTGAGCCGAGAAGCATTGCTGCTGGATTTAGCGCAAATTCCAGGCGTCTACGTCCCGCAATTCTACGATATGGCGGCCGACGGTTCTGTTCGTCCCAACCGCCCGCAAGTTCCAGAACGAATTCTGCGCCGCGTGGCAACTCCGATACCAGCTTATTCGATCGGCCTGGTTCCCTACGTCCAAACAGTACACGACAGACTGACAGTAGAAATCCGCCGGGGATGCACCCGCGGCTGTCGCTTCTGTCAGCCGGGAATGCTGACTCGCCCAGCGCGCGATGTCGAACCGCAGCAAGTCGTAGAGGCGATCGAACAGGGAATGCAAGCCACCGGGCACAGCGAGTTTTCCCTGCTTTCCCTCAGTTGTTCCGATTATCTGGCACTCCCAGCAGTCGGGATGGAAATCAAAAATCGCCTGAAAGATAAAAATATTTCTCTGTCTCTACCCAGCCAGCGAGTTGACAGATTTGACGATAATATTGCCGACATTCTCGGCGGTACGCGACAAGGCGGTTTGACTTTTGCCCCGGAAGCTGGTACTCAGCGGATGCGCGACATTGTTAACAAAGGTTTGACCAACGAAGAATTGCTTCGGGGTGTCAAAACTGCGGTCGATCGCGGCTGGGATAAAATCAAGCTGTATTTTATGATCGGTTTGCCCGGAGAAACAGATTTGGATGTTCTCGGCATCGCCGAAACAGTCCGCTGGCTGCACCGGGAATGCAGAATCGATGGCAGGCGGGGACTGAATTTTAACTTGACAATTTCTAATTTTACGCCTAAGCCTCACACTCCTTTTCAGTGGCACTCGGTTTCTACTGCTGAGTTTTACCGCAAGCAAAAACTCCTGAAGGAAGAGTTTCGGGGGATGCGGGGCGTCAAGGTGAATTACACTGATGTGCGGATTTCGGCAATGGAGGATTTTGTCGGACGGGGCGATCGGCGTTTGGCCGCTGTAGTCCGCCGCGCTTGGGAACTTGGCGCGGGTATGGATGCGTGGTGGGAAAGCTTGGATCGGGCTTACAAAGCTTGGACTCAGGCGATCGATGAGTCGGGCCTTACCTGGAAATACCGCCAAGTCGAAAGCGGCGAGTGGAATCTTTTTGACAAGGAGAAGGAAGAAGGAAGAAGGAAGAAGGAAGAAGGAAGAGAAATCAAGGAAGATTTTCCCAAGTCTCCGGATCTCCCCCTCTCCCCCTCCCCCACTCTCCCCCTCTCCCCCTCGCCCCATCTCCCCCTCTCTCTCGATCAACCTTTACCTTGGGATCATTTAGACACGGGGATCGACAAAAACTGGCTGAAAATTGACTTGCAAAAGGCTTTAGAAGCAGCGACGGTTCCCGACTGTTCCTTTGAAGGGTGTTCGCGCTGCGGGGTTTGCGGCACCGATTTCGGACACAATGTGGTGGTGGATGCGCTGCCAATTCCAGAGTTTGCTGGGGAGTTCGTGCCGAATACGGATCGGAAACAGCGTTTGCGGGTTTGGTTCGGGAAGGTGGGCGATATGGCTTTGGTCGGTCATTTGGATTTGATCCGATTGTTCGATCGAGTAGTCCGCAGAGCCGATTTGCCGATTTCGTTTACCGGCGGGTTTCACCCGAACCCTCGGATTTCTCTGGCAAATGCTCTGCCTCTGGGCGTTACCAGCACTGGGGAAATTGCCGACTTTGAGCTGACTGAGCCGATCGATGTTGAGAGTTTTCGGGAAAAGTTGGCCGCTAAGCTGCCAGAAAATATTCCGATTTACAAGGTTGAGTCGATCAATCTTAAGGCTCCTTCTGCCAGTCAGTTGTTGGAAGCAGCGGAGTACGTGATTGCTGTGGCTGTAGGGGGCTCGTTGACAGAAAATGGCGAATTAGACCGTGAAAATTCTGCTCCTGTCTCCGTGGCTCCTGATGCCAACTGGGAAGCTTGGGTCAAGACGATCGCCCAAACTGAGGCTTTTTGGCGGGTGCACACTACTAAGTCGGGAAAGACTCAGGATGTCAATTTGCGCGATCGACTGCACAAACTAGAACTTGTAGAAGACTCCAAACCAGAAAGCATTGCCTCTGCCTCTGGTAATAAATCCGAAGGTAGAGCCGTCTTGCGCTTTACCGGCAGTTGTCGCAGCGACGGTAACTTGCTAAAGCCCGAACATATTGTTTTCATGCTCGAACAAGTCAGCCAGCAAGAAATTCAGCTTCTGCAAGTTCAGCGCAGTCAGCTAATCTTGGGTTATGGTTAAAATAGGGGAGCTCTGGTGGCATATTTCACCTTCGGCTCTCGATCGGGATGTGTCGTTCACGCTATAATTGCTTGTTATGGAAGCCGCAGCGGCTCGAGCGCTTTAGTCGCTCGCCGCTAAGAGTCAACCAGCAACGCGGGCTGGGTGCAAATTGCTTCTGTTCAAGACTTCAAGCCTTTTTGTTGTACATTCACGGGCTAAATCTAGCGCCAAACCTGCCGGAGCGGCATGAACCAACTTTAGCGATTAATTTCGGCCGCTCGACAGGTTGTCGGTGGTCGGCTTACTCAAAAATCTCACGGTTCAAACCGCAGAGCGGGTATTCAACAATAGATGTTTTTGACGGGTCAAAAAACGCAGATAAGCCCCCGACTTAAGTCGTGGAAAACCAAAAATTTTAGATTTTAGATTAAAGTTCCAGCTCCCAGATTGTTCTGTGGAGTAAATCTAAAATCTAAAATCTAAAATCTAAAATCGACTGACCCGTCAAAAAACGGAGATAAGCCCCCAACTTAAGTCGTGGAGAATCAAAAATTTTAGATTTTAGATTAAAGTTCCAGCTCCCAGATTCTGCTGTGGAGTAAATCTAAAATCTAAAATCTAAAATCTAAAATCGACTGACCCGTCAAAAAACGGAGATAAGCCTTCAACTTAAGTCGTGGAGAATCAAAAATTTTAGGTTTTAGATTAAAGTTCCAGCTCCCAGATTCTGCTGTGGAGTAAATCTAAAATCTAAAATCTAAAATCTAAAATCGACTGACGAGGTTTTAGGGTTGGCAGGGGCGGAGGTTGCAGTCGAATGCCAAGCTGGGGTGTGTTGAGTGCGATCGCGCAAGAATTCAACAAAAGTCTAGGCGCTTTCACTCCTACCTACTTTCGCTCACAACCAACCCTCAACCACCACGCAAGCGGAGTTATCAGTTCGTAGTGTTAAGTTGTGTGTTAAGAAATTGGTACGGTGTCAATGAATTTATTCGCTGAGTTCAAAGGAAGAGTTGTAAGTGTTGAATTTTGAGTCTTGATTTCGCAATTATCAACTCAAATCTCAATATTGCTAACTCGATAAAAGCCTCCTTATTTCTATCTCTCAGATTTATCTGCTGAGCATAACTCATAACTCTGTACGGGCGGGTTTAACTACTTTATCTGTAACAGTTAACAGTGAACAGTCAACAGTTAACAGTGAACGGTCAACAGTTAACTTTCCTTCCTCCCTGCACTAACTCACAGCTCATAACTCTTCAAGCTACTACTAATTACAGTGAAAGTCAGAGGCACTATGAGTGCGTAAGTGTCTCTAACTTGCTGCCAGTTTTTTGAGGAAATTGAATGACAAAGCAGATAGTTATAGCAGAGCAGCATCGCATTGCTGCCGTCTTTTCAGAAGATCAAATCCAAGAACTTGTGGTAGCCACAGGCAGCCACCAAGTCAGCGACATTTACTTGGGCATTGTCGAGAATGTACTCCCCGGGATAGATGCGGCGTTCGTCAATATTGGCGACCCCGAACGTAACGGGTTCATGCACGTAACAGACCTCGGCCCGCTGCGCCTTAAACGGTCAGCAGGAGCTATAACAGAACTCCTGACCCCCCAGCAGAAAGTGGTGGTACAGGTAATGAAAGAACCGACGGGCAGCAAAGGCCCCCGGCTAACAGGCAACATTACCCTGCCGGGCCGCTATTTGGTACTGATGCCCTACGGCAGGGGAGTCAACCTGTCACGCCGGATCAAGTCGGAAGCCGAGCGCAACCGCCTCAGAGCTCTGGCTGTTTTGGTGAAACCGGCGGGGATGGGGCTGCTGGTACGCACCGAAGCTGAAGGGATGACTGAAGAAGCCATCATGGAAGATTTGGAAGTCCTCCAAAAACAGTGGGAAGCCGTTCAACTCGAAGGCGGTACCTCGCGGGCACCGGCACTCCTCAACCGGGATGACGATTTTATCCAGCGGGTGCTGCGAGATATGTTCAGCGGTGACGTGAATCGGATTGTGGTGGACTCGCAAAATGGAATTAAGCGGGTGAAGCAGCAGTTGATGAGCTGGAACGGCGGTAAACTTCCTGCGGGAGTTTTGATCGACCACCACCGAGAGCGCGCCTCGATTTTAGAATTTTTCCGCGTTAACGCTGCAATTCGAGAAGCCCTCAGACCGAGGGTGGATTTGCCTTCGGGGGGTTATGTGATTATCGAGCCGACTGAGGCGCTGACGGTGATCGATGTCAACTCTGGCTCGTTTACTCGATCGGCGACGGCTCGGGAAACGGTACTCTGGACAAATTGCGAAGCAGCTACGGAAATTGCTAGACAACTGCGGTTGCGCAATATTGCCGGGGTGATTATTGTTGACTTTATTGACATGGAATCCCGCCGCGATCAGTTACAGGTGCTGGAACATTTCAATAAAGCTCTCAAAGCTGACAAAGCTCGGCCGCAAATCGCTCAACTGTCGGAATTGGGATTGGTAGAACTGACCCGCAAGCGCCAAGGTCAAAATATTTACGAGTTGTTCGGCCACACTTGCCCTACTTGCAGCGGGTTGGGTCATCTGGTTCACTTGCCCGGGGAAGAAGACTTCGCCGCAGCGGTGCGGGAATCGGCCGATCGCACCGTTGCTACGTCGAACCGCGTTTTGTTGAATTTGCCCGAAGGATTGGAACGCCGCAGCTTGACGCCTGTGGCGGCTGCAACTCCTGCACCGATGCGGGAAGAACGCCCCCCGGAACCAGCTCGGGCTGCTTGGGAACCTCAGAGCGAAAGTTTGGATTTTGAGACCGGCAGCAACGCCTCGCCTTTGGACTTGCTCAACCATCCCAGCTATCAGGATTTGGGGAACGGAACGAGACGCCGCCGCCGCCGCCGGATTGGCGAAGAGCCTTTTGCTCTCCAGGCGGAGGAAGAACCGGTGCGCAGCAAGTTGCGGCTGCCGAATACTTCGAGCGCGCCCGTCGCGGATACGCGCTCTGAGTATCTGGCTCCTCCCGGGATCAGAGCCGCTTCGGAGGGCTTCGGGCTGGTGAATATGGCGACTGTTGGCAGGCGCGAGGATTTCGATCGCGTGCGGCCGGCTAAGTCTGAGTTGATGAAGCCGATGGTGGAGCCTCCAGAGGTGATTTCGGTGGAAATGACGCCAGAGGAACAGGATGTTTATGCGCTGATGGGGGTTTCTCCTTTGGTACTTACGGATCGCAGCGTGAAAAATCCTAAGAATGCGATCGTTTCGGTTACTCTCCCAGGAGCGGCCCCGAACAAGCCGCCTTTCGAGCAGCTCGAATTTGAATTTGAAGCGACGACGCCTGCACAGAATGTTGAGGAACGGGATTATTATCCAGAAAGGTCGGTAGTTGAGCCTGTTTTTTCTGAGGATGATGATGAGGCCCAAATTTATGGCGAGAGTTCGATCGACGAAACTGATGATTTCGATCGGATGGAGGAACCCAGCGATGTGATGGGCGAATCCTATGAACAGATCGAGTCCCATGAGGCGATCGAATCCTATGAACAGATCGAGTCCCATGAGGCGATCGAATCCTATGAACAGATCGAATCTCATGAGGCGATCGAATCCTATGAACAGATCGAATCTCATGAGGCGATCGAATCGAGCGAACCCGAGGAGCCTGCTATCAACCGCCGCCGCCGCCGCCGCTCATCTGCCCTTTTGGATGAATAGTTATGAAGGAAGAGGGAAGAGAGATGAAGGAAGCAAGAAGCAGAAAGAAGGAAGAAGTAGAAATTTTTACTCTCTTCCCATCTTTCCATCTTCCCCTTTCCCCCTCTCTCTCCTCCCCTCTGGTAATTGCGGGTGTTGATGAAGTCGGACGCGGGGCTTTGTTCGGGCCAGTAGTGGCTGCTGCCTGCATTTTGCCCGACGAAGTTCTCGATGAATTAGCAAGTTGCGGGGTGCGCGACAGCAAGCAGTTGAGTGCCGCAGCCCGGAGTCGGTTAGCCGTGAAAATCCGGGCTGTGGCGGTTGACTGTCAAATTGGTGCGGCTTCGGTGCGGGAGATCGATCGCCTCAATATTTTGCAGGCTTCTTTGTTGGCGATGAAACGGGCGATTTTGAAATTGAATGTTACTCCTGATTTGTGTTTGGTTGACGGGAATCAAAGGATTCCCAATTTGGCGATCGAGCAAGAGACAATGATCCAGGGTGATGCGCGATCGATTCAGATTGCTGCTGCTAGTATTGTGGCGAAGGTTTGGCGCGATGAATTAATCCTGCGGATGGCTGTTAAGTATCCTGAATATGACTTGACAAATAACAAAGGATATGGAACAGCAAAACATAAATTGGCTTTGGAACGCTGCGGTGTGTCTGTCTTTCACCGACAATCTTTTAGTCCTTGTCGAAAATAGTTATCAGAAATCAGAATTACTCGTTACATCGCGTCCGGTTAATCAGCGATCTCACGAGTGCGATCGTCCCGCTCGCTCTTTTAAACATCGCGATTCAAAATAAAAGAAGCACTCGACCTATCTTTTTTTTGACAACAATCAGCCCCCAGGGCAGTAAACCTCAATCTCTAATTCGCTTTACCCGAATGGAAAAAAGATAGGTTATAGTCATTTCAAATAAATGTGAGACAAATGCAAGATGATGTAAAATCAAGAAAAATTGTTAAATCGGAGCAGAAA
>NZ_JAUBTB010000056.1:0-52377 GCF_036704965.1 Microcoleus sp. F10-B2
GCGTGAGCTAACATTCTCATGAAACTCATGCTCGATCGAACCCTCAATCGATTTATGAATGATTTGCGATCGCTATATAACTGGATGGGATTACATTTTGTCAGCCCTAGCTACTGTTGCATGATTTTTTAAAATTGGTATAAGTTGGCATAAAAAACTTTACAGGAACTTTACGATCGCCAATATATTTTTTGGTAAAATCACTGTGAAAAAGCAAAAAACCATAGAAATTAAGCACTAATAAAGTATTAGCGTTATCGCCAACCAGACTGTTAGCAAAGCACGGCAGATATAAAGCATCCCCTATGCAGAAGATTTGTTAATTTTGTGTTAAGTATCAAAGAAACAGGACATTATGACATTACTTAAAGCTCCTTTAAACAGAATTTAATGACGATTACTTTGAAGATCCTTAATCGTCGAAGCTATACTACCAGTCATGGACGCAAGAACGGCTAAAAACAAACGGTTGCGATTACGTCGCACAGAGAATAATGACAGAAATACGTTGTTTCTGCGTCTTGGACTAACTACCATGAAAAAAATTTGCTTCAAAGTGGCCTCAAATATATATCTGGGGGAACTTGAGGGTTTTATGCGAATCGCGGGAAATCGTTACATAAGTTTATATTTGGGTTGCCCGATCGCCCTTCCTGTGCCATCTACCCCCAGTTAACGTACGTCGTGATTTTGGTTCAAACTCTTGTGGGGTCTGCTGGAGAGCCCGCCCAAATCTACAATGTAAATGCAGCAAATCTTAGTTGCGCTTAAGTGTTGAAGGGGCTCAGTGCTCTGCGGGCATCCTACAACTGCGATCGCCCCAGACGATCCCTTATCCCCTACAATAAACAAGCAATTATTATATTTTGAGTTATCCTGTGAGTCCTACTGCCGAAGTCAGCAATACCCTAAATGCGGGCGTTCTACCAACCGTTACCGCTACCCCAGCGCGCCGCGCTGTTTTTCCCTTCACTGCGATTGTTGGCCAGGAGGAGATGAAACTGGCGCTGCTGTTGAATGTCATCGATCCCAAAATTGGCGGGGTGATGATTATGGGCGATCGAGGTACTGGTAAATCTACCACAATCCGCGCCCTCACTGACTTGCTGCCAGAAATTGAGGTGGTGGCTGACGATCCTTTTAACAGTCATCCCACCGATCCGGATTTGATGAGTGATGAGGTGCGCGATCGCACTTTATCTCAAACTGACATTAAAATCGCCCGCAAAAAAGTTCAAATGGTAGACTTGCCTCTGGGCGCTACCGAAGACCGAGTTTGCGGTACGATCGACATCGAGAAAGCTTTGTCGGAAGGTGTTAAAGCTTTTGAACCCGGGCTTTTAGCTAAAGCTAACCGCGGTATTCTTTACGTTGATGAAGTCAATTTGCTAGACGATCATTTAGTCGATGTTTTGCTCGACTCGGCCGCCAGCGGTTGGAATACTGTGGAAAGAGAAGGCATTTCGATCCGCCACCCGGCTAAGTTTATTTTAATCGGTTCCGGCAACCCAGAAGAAGGAGAATTGCGGCCGCAGTTGCTCGACAGATTCGGGATGCACGCAGAAATTCGGACTGTGAAAGACCCGAATTTAAGAGTGGAAATTGTCGAACAGCGATCGAGTTTTGACCAAAATCCGGCGGAGTTTCTCTCGAAATACCAGCGCGAACAAGATGAGATGCAGCAGAAGTTGGTGGAAGCTCAGGAAAGATTAAAATCGGTAACTATCGATCGAGAGTTGCGGGTAAAAATCTCCCAAGTTTGCGCTGAATTGGACGTAGACGGGCTGCGGGGCGATTTGGTGACAAATCGGGCTGCCAAAGCTTTCACGGCTTTGGAGTGCCGCACGGAGGTGACTGTGGACGATATTCGCCGGGTGATGACTCTGTGTTTGCGGCACCGATTGCGGAAAGACCCGCTAGAATCAATAGATTCGGGCTACAAAGTGACTAAAGTGTTCGATCGGGTATTCGGTCTAGAAACAACTGAGGGGTAATTGATAATTGGTAATTGGTAATTGGTAATTGGTGGTGATGAAACATTCCCGAAATTTTCATACCTTATTCCCCATTCCCAATTACTAATTATGGCAATGGAAAAACGAATTTTAGGATTAGATCCGGGCTTGGCCCATCTCGGCTACGGGGCAATTTGCTGTCAAATTGTTCCTGGCCAACCAGATAAAAACAGCGTTTCCCTGATTGATTGCGGCGTTATACAAACAACGCCAAAACAGGAAATGGGACAGCGGTTGAAAACAATTTACGACGATTTGCACGAGGTAATTGAACAGATTAAACCAGATCTAGCAATTGCCGAAAAACTGTTCTTTTACAAGATGGGAAATACCATACTTGTAGCGCAAGCGCGGGGGGTTTTGACGCTAGTATTGGCGCAGTGTGGAGTGCCGCTGTTCGAGTTTACGCCGGCTCAAATTAAGCAAGCTTTGACCGGCCGCGGTAATGCGGATAAGTCCGAAGTGCAAGAAGCCGTGGCGCGGGAGTTGGAGTTGGGTTACATTCCGAAACCCGACGATGCAGCGGATGCTTTGGCGGTGGCGTTGACTGGTTGGTACGATGATGATATTTGTCCGAAGAAAATACAGTTGGAAACAGGAAAAATTTGAGGCAATATCAAATCATCGGCAAATTAAGAACAAATCCGGGCAAGACATCTTCTCCCGATAAACTAACCGGAAATTGTACAATCTCTACCTCGCTAGAAGCGCGATAAATTTCCACTTGTTCGTCTTGAGGATTAATCAGCCAACCCAAACGCAAGCCACTGTTGAGATATTCCTGCATTTTCTCCTGAAGCGGCAGCAGCGGGTCTGTGCGCGAGCGCAATTCAATGACAAAATCAGGACAAATCGGCGGAAATTTCTCTTGTTCTTCTGCTGTTAAAGCCGACCATCTTTCCCAGCTAACCCAAGCCGCATCCGGCGATCGATCGCCATTATTAGGCAACCGAAAAATTGTGGAAGAACTAAACACTCTCCCTAGCTGGGTTTGTTGATTCCACATCCAAACCAAGCCAATTAAATCGGCTTCTCGATTGCCGCTGACTCCGCCTACTGGTGACATAATGATAATTTCTCCTTTAGCAGTCCGTTCAAATTGCCAATCTCGATTCATCTGGCACAAACGGTAAAACTGTTCGTCTGTTAGTTCGACAGTATCTAAGTTTAAAGTAACGGTTGTCATTTTTCTTAACTCCCTAGAAATATGAGTTCTGCAAACCTATTTTAGCGCCGCATTTTTTCAATTTTAACATCACTCCTCATAGCGCGGACTTAAGCTTTAATACGAGGGCTTAAGCCCCAGCCCGACTATTGCCAAGTGCAAAATATTAGTTGAAAATGTAATTAAGTTCGATCGCCCAATTCCACCCTCACTCAAAAAAATGCTATAATATCAACTTTAATTGCTAAGCTGCTCCCGCCAGCAGAAAACACAGGAAAATAATATGGTGATTATTACCTCACAAGAAATTGCCCAATTTCGCTCGCAATTAGCGGAATATCCCGAAGCCCTAAAAGCCTTAGACGAAATCGAAGATTGCGAAGGTGACATCGAAGATGCAGCGATATCTCTAGCCATTCAAGCCGGACAAGAACCTAATATATCTGAAAATTGGTTGGATGGATTGGCCAAAAGATGTCGCGTTGCTATCTGCAAATCAGAGATTAAAGAAGAGTTGACAAACGGACAATTAAATGCAGCCTTTAGAGATTTAGTTGCCGCAAAAATTTGCCCGGATATTTTGGTGACTTCAGTGATTATTTATGTGTTTAAAACTGGGGTGAATGATTTTTGCGAGCCTCTCGAATATCAACTGTAAAACCATCGATGCAGTTAAGGTAGCCCCCATTTCATAACACATCATACTAACTCTGGGTTAAAAAATCCCGTTTATTCTCAGTCCGCGAAGGCGCGTGGCTGCGCGCCAGCGCTTAGGCGGACGAAAGTGTAACTCTTGAGCGATTTTAATCCCCCAATATTAGGTATTTTTAACCCAGATTTGGTATAAAACATGATATCCCGAGGCGAGATGGCAACTCTTCTCTAACTCTTTGCACTACTGTAACCAGCCGGCCTCAAATCCGGCGACAAACCCAAAGATTTCCCCAGCAAACGAGCAAGTTGCACTAAAAAATTAGCAGTATCTTCGTCACCTTCGCGGGCCATTGAAGCCGATATCTGGATTAGCATTTGCACAAATCCTGCATCAATTAAATCGGAACAGGAACTCAAAACCTCTGGTTCTTGGCCGTTGGGGCAAGTAAGCACTCGCTCGATTAAGTTCAAATAAGCCTCTTGGCGTTCTGGATTCATTTTGGGAGGATTTGTACAGTAAATAATTTATTATTACGTTTAATTCAGTCGTGTCAATCAGGCGATCGAATAAGCGATCCCCGTTTTTACTCTAGGAACTCCATTCAGTCGGGAATAGACAGAAGCTTAAAGAAAATCTTAAGTTTCTCAATGCTAGTTTAGTCGAGGTAAGATGCTCTTCGCCGCAACCTACTATTACGGGACTTAGGAATATACAAAATGAAAATAGGAATATTTTTAGGAAATCTCGGAAATCCCGCCATCTACTATCCCAAACTTGCCACAATTACCGGCGGAGTAGCGGCGAGCATTTTTCTTTGCCAATTATTACAATGGCAATCACAACAGTCCAACTCCGGCGAATGGGTGAAAACCAACAGCAGCGAAATTGAAAAAGCCACCGGTTTAAATCAGGAAGAACAGGAATTAGCGAGACGCCTGCTCAAAGTACGATCGCTCCTGAAAGAAAAATCAACAACTCCCAACACCGACACCCTTGAAATCTGGGCGGACATTGATGCTTTCGAGGAAAAACTTAATAACTTTTGGACACCGAATCCGCCAGATATTATAACAGAGATAAGCCGCGAAAGCCAGAATCACCCTGTAGAAATCTTCCGCGAAACATCACCCCCAAATCATGCAGTTAAAACTGACAAATATTTCGGGCAACCCCGCCAACAAATAGCCGTTGCTGTCACCCCGAATTACCGATTTAGCGGCCCTTGGAACTCCCAAGAACAACTGCACAATTTTCAGCGAGCTTTAGAAGCATATGCTAAAGAGCGTAATTTAGGATTCGGCAATCCTTCTGGATGGGCATTTAAAATTATTGACAGCATGACAAAAGGCTTAACCTCGACTTTTTGGGAGGAATTTGTCGCCGGAATCCCTTTAGGAGAAAGTCAGAAAGTCAAGCGAGATTGGGAAATCGAGCCGGAAGTGCCTTATCCTGCTTTTGAAGAAGAGCGAATTCAGTATTACGTCCACAAAGGCGAACCGCTAGAAGCCGCAGTATCTAAAGCCCGTGCTGACTTGAGAAACCCTGTTTTGGGCAAGGATTTGTGGGAGGGATTTTTGCGAAAGTGCGATCGGCTTGCTGACGATGCACTCAAAGCAAAACAGCAGGGCGTTAACACACCATATCTGCCCTCTTCTTTCAACGAAAAACCGCAAATCACCAAGGATAGCGTTATGCAGAAGTTAGGGGCGATCGCGCCGCAATTAGCCCTGAATCAATCGACATCTGACACAATTCCCGAACCCCCAAAACTTGAACAAGAAGAATCCCCAACTCCCGCCGAAATTCCCAGTATTTCCTCTTTGCAAAAAGCTTACAATACTCCTCTAGGTCGAAGTATAATTGAAAAACAAATCGCTACCAATCCAGACTGGGGTTACGAAATAGTTGACGGTGAAATAGTCGAATCAATCCCTTTTTAGGAGGTAAGCATGAAACGAATTAGCGAAATCAATCCGCTGGGGGAAGAACGAGCAAATCCTTCTGAGGAAGAGAGAGAAAAACTGAGGCAGGAAAGGTTGCAGCGAGAAAGAGATGAAGGATATCAAAAGTTAGTTGAACTCTGCAATTTAGGCGAATGCGATATGGCCGAGCAGTTGGCAAATCGTAACTCTAATTGGGGTTATGAAATAGTTGATGGAATTGTGATGGAAAGGATAGATTAGGTTCGCATTTATCCCATTTGTTAGTTTCATGGGCGGGCAAGATGCCCGCCCCACAAAAAAATTAATATGTCGTGGAACAGGCATCTTGCCTGTTCCTAAGAATGGTACAAATTGACTATCACAATCTCTATCTTATAATTATAACTAAAAAAATAAATTCCTATCTAACATGACAACAACTATTAACGCCAAAAATATAACTCTCGGTGAAGTCAGTCAATTTTTGAAATTCCAAGAGCAGCTTAATAATGACACGTACACAAATTTTTTATCCTTAGAATCCTTAACAGAAATAGAACAGTTAGAACTCGCCCAAATCCGCAACGATTTTCGCGAATACCTCTCAGTGGAAAGAGTCTCTGAAGGACTGGTACAGGCTTTAACTACGTTTCCCTTAATGCGATTGGCTGGCTTCTACCGCCGCCCAATCAAGATGAGTCTAGAACAAGACATTGCTAACATAACTATAGAAGATGAAGACACAACGATTACAGGCAGATTTGACATTTTAGCAATCAATAAAGAGAAACAAATTGCCGCTGATATACCATTTTGGATTTTAGTAATAGAATCTAAAAATAGTCTAATTGCTCCCCGCGCTGGTTTGCGCCAACTTCTAACTTACGCCTCTAAAAGTTTAGAATATCAAGAGTCTGTTTGGGGATTGGCAACTAGCGGAGAGTTTTATCAGTTTGTCAATATCCGCATAGGAAATCCCCCAACCTATCAGCTAATGCCATTTTTGACTTTGATGGAACCCGAACCTTCAATTTTGTTGCTGCAAGTTTTAAAAGCTATTTGTAAGTTATAGCAGAAGGAAGAAGAAGAACTTGCATTCCTTACTGCGAACCTAAAAAAAGAGGCAGGGAAGATTCCCCGCCTCCAATCTGAAATGACTGTTAACCTAAAAGTTAGATTAGCCAGCCAAGACTTTTTAGTAGCCTCTGGTGTTAGGCTTGTGCACGATGAAGCTGAGCACTTGGCACTGCTTCACGTTGTCAAAACCCATCACGCGGATGTAGCACTGGGGATATTCTTGACGGCAAGCTTGAATTTCTGTCATGATTTCCGGCAGTGATTTTGCACCAAACAAAGGCAACTTCCACAGAGTCCAATAGTGCATTTCAGCGGCAGAGCTTTCGCTGAATTCTACGCCGGGAATGTAGCCTTGATCCAGGATGTACTGGAGTTGCTTGGCAATTTGCGCGTCTGTCAGCGGGGGCAAATAAGACAGAGTTTCGTAACGGCGCTCTTTAGGTAAAGTCTTCATTTTTGGTATCTCTAAGGTGTGTGTTCGATCGCACAAGTCGATCGCTCAACTGGACAAATTATCCAGATTCGGTTCAGAATCAATTGAACTTTCAGGATTGCTGCTAGGGAGAGACCAATTAAGTTGCGTGATTCGCTCCAAATGCTGGCGCCTGTGTTCCATATTCGCCTGTTGAATGTTAGTGCGAACCATCTCCGGCAAAAATTCCACTACATCATGAGCGAGATACTCCCGGACAGTCATGATCCGAAATCCCAAATCTTGATTTTCCAACAGCAGTTCTTGAATGTAAGCTTCTCCGTCTTGGATTTTGGCCTTTGAGGAAAAGTCGTTCAACCAGATTGCCAGAGGAGGATTGGTTTCGCTCAACTGAGCGACCACCATCCGCACGGATTGATAGGTTAGGTAACTTGCCAGCACCTTAGCGGTGTCTTTCGCAACTTGTTTGAGATCCATTTTTGACCCCAGCTCCCTCAAATTTTAGATTTTGGATTTTAGATTTTGGATGCAAACTTACTTGTAAATCTTCTTCAAAGATAAAGACTTCCCAGCAAGTTTGCGATCTCAAACCTAAAATCTTTAACCCAAAATCATCAGACGGTATCCATTGCTTCAAACTCGAACTTGATTTCTTTCCACAGTTCGCAAGCAACGGCCAATTCAGGGCTCCAGCGGCAAGCTTCGCGGATAATGTCTCCGCCTTCGCGCATCAGGTTGCGACCTTCGTTACGAGCTTGGACGCAAGCTTCCAAAGCAACGCGGTTAGCAGTTGCACCAGGTGCGTTACCCCAAGGGTGTCCCAAGGTACCGCCACCAAACTGCAAGCAGGAGTCGTCGCCGAAAATTTCCACCAAAGCAGGCATGTGCCAGATGTGGATACCGCCGGAAGCAACCGGCATGACACCGGGCATGGAAGCCCAATCTTGGGTGAAGTAGATACCGCGAGCGCGGTCTTGTTCGATGTGGTCTTCGCGCATCAAGTCTACGAAGCCCATCGTGATGCCTTTTTCGCCTTCGAGTTTGCCCACAACTGTACCGGAGTGCAGGTGGTCGCCGCCGGACATCCGCAAGCACTTGGCAAGTACGCGGAAGTGGATACCGTGGTTTTTCTGACGGTCGATCACGGCGTGCATGGCGCGGTGAATGTGCAGCAACACACCGTTGCGGCGGCACCATTTGGCCAAGCTGGTGTTAGCAGTGAAACCACCGGTCAGGTAGTCGTGCATGATGATGGGGGTTTTGATTTCCTTAGCGAACTCAGCCCGCTCCATCATTTCTTCGCAGGTGGGGGCGGTTACGTTGAGGTAGTGGCCCTTGACTTCGCCGGTTTCTGCTTGAGCTTTTTCAATAGCTTCTTGAACGAACAAGAAACGATCGCGCCAGCGCATGAACGGTTGCGAGTTGATGTTTTCGTCGTCTTTGGTGAAGTCCAAACCGCCGCGCAGAACTTCGTAAACGGCACGGCCGTAGTTCTTAGCAGACAGACCCAATTTGGGCTTAATTGTACAGCCCAGCAAAGGACGACCGTACTTGTTCAATTTGTCCCGCTCAACGGTAATACCGTGAGGAGGGCCTTGGAAGGTTTTTAGGTAAGCAATGGGAATCCGCAAGTCTTCCAACCGCAGAGCGCGCAGAGCTTTGAAACCGAAAACGTTACCGACCAAAGAGGTCAGCAAGTTGGTGACGGAACCTTCTTCAAACAAATCCAAAGGATAAGCAATGAAGCAGATGTATTGGTTGTCTTCGCCCGGGACTGGCTCGATGTCGTAGCAGCGACCTTTGTAGCGGTCGAGGTCGGTCAGGAGGTCAGTCCAAACAGTTGTCCATGTACCGGTCGAAGATTCCGCAGCCACAGCAGCTCCAGCTTCTTCGGGGGGAACTCCCGGCTGCGGTGTTACCCGGAAAGCCGCCAAAACATCTGTATCCTTTGGGGTGTAGTCCGGCGTGTAATACGTTAGTTTATAGTCTTGAACTCCGGCTTTATACCCAGCCTTTGATTGAGTTTGGGTTTGCGCGTAAGCCATATCTCGCTTCCTAGTATTCGCTTAATTTTTTTGCCCGATCGCAGGCTGTTAAAAATATATCAACAAAGTGGCACTCTCAAATTTTAATATTCTTTTAATCATCATAAGTATTATTTATTTGGCTTTACATTAGGAAAATATTTGTAACATATCTTATAAAATACAAGCGGCGAAGGATGCAGGAGGAAACGCTGGGGATCGCAGAGTGGGGAGGAATTTTGAGCTAGCGAAAAATCTGGTGCAGCGAGCCGAACAGCAGAAAAATACGCTATATGTAAAGAATTTAATACTTAAAAATCACAATTGATAACTGGTAATGGGTAATTGTTAATGGCCGAGGGGTAATTAGTTAGAAATACCTAATTTTGTGGTTGGCAGTTGAGATCGATCGCCCGATCGATCTCAACTGCAATTGAGTATGTAGCAATCTAAAATCCAAAATCTAAAATCCCGTGACTCCCAAACTGCCAACTCAAAAATCGACAGCATAGCACATAATATGGACAGGACTTGTGCTCTCAAACCAAATCCGTCGTTACAGCCATTTGACCTCGCTGAAAACCGGGTTTCTGCGTTAGCTGCGCGTAAGTCTACTATGGATATTTAGCCCCATTTTTACTCTGGTTGTGCCTCACCCCCCTTCAAAAGCCGTCCACTGCATCAATCCAGATTGCCCAAGGCCCTACCCTCAGACTTGGGGCAACAATTTTTGTCATAGTTGCGGGGCTCCGCTGCGGCTAAAAAATCGCTACGTGCCTCTACAAGGCCTCGGTTCCGGGGGTTTTGCAGCAATTTTCACAGTCTGGGACACAGAAACTCAAACCGAGCGCGTCCTGAAAGTATTGCTCGAAACTTCCCCGAAAGCGCTGAAACTGTTCGAGCAAGAAGCTTGGGTTTTGGCACTTTTGCGGCACCCGGGCGTCCCTAGAGTCGAGCCTGACGGTTATTTTCACGTCCAAACCCAAAATTTTGCAGGCGGGGATGGAAATCCTGCGGCGAGGCGGATGCCTTGTTTGGTAATGGAAAAGATTCACGGCAAAACTTTAGAAGAGGTTCTCGACGAGCACCCCCAAGGATGCCCGCAGGAATGGGTGTTTAGTTGGCTGAGTCAAGCTGTGGAAATTTTAGAGGAGTTGCACAGGTGTCAGATTATTCACCGGGACATTAAACCCTCAAATTTGATGCTGCGAGACCCGGAATCGCCCCAAGTTTTGCTTAACAAGGGTTTGGGCGGACTGCAATTGGTGGCGATCGACTTTGGGGGAGTTAAACAGATGGGCGGTGTCGAATCCGTGGGGAAAGATTCTCGGAGTTCGACGCGGTTGATTTCGCCCGGGTACAGTCCGCCGGAACAAATTGCCGGAGGCGGTGTGGTGCCGGCAACGGATTTTTATGCCCTGGGGCGGACTTGCATTCACTTGCTGACGGGGAAGTATCCGGCGGAAATTGAAGATCCGATGACGGGAGAGTTGCGGTGGCGGCACATTGTATCTGTGAGTCCGGCTTTGGCGAATTTGTTAGACGATATGGTGCGATCGAACGTGCACCAGCGTCCGGCGACGGCTGGCGATGTTCGGGCGCGTTTGCAGGAGATTTATGCTAGGAGTAAGGGCAAAATCGGGATCGCCCCAATGGGTCAAGCTATTGTAGAATTCTGTCGGCAAGTAGTGGTGGCGGGGGCGCAAAAAACGGCAAATTTGACGGTTTTGCTGTTCGGCGCGATCGCCCAAATCGTGGTAGCTTCTCTGGATACAGGCTGGGAAATGGTGCTCGGCGGCGTTGGGGGAAGTGCGGGGGCGATCGGCGGTTTGGTTTTGGGCTATGCTTCGCCTCTAGGCCCGGAAATTGCCAGTTTTCTGAATCAAGGTTTGCAGCAATTAATGCCTAACATGACTTTCGCTGTCGGGCCGGAAGTGCTGCTGTTTGGGTTTGCGGGATTGGGAACTGCGATCGGTTTGACGGATGCGGGGAGTTTTCGCCAGCAAAAACAGTATTGGCTGTCTGGATTGATGGGAGCTCAGGGCTATTTGTTGGCGGGTTTGTGCTGGATGGAAGCAACGGCTTCTAGCGGCGTGCAGGGGGTTATTTTGGGAGCTTTTGCGATCGCCTCTGTGACTGTGGGAATGGGTTTGCGCAGCCATCAATTAGTTCACGCTTTGGTTGTGGCTGTTTGCTCGACGGGAATGTTTCTGTTTCTGAATGCTTGGAACATTTTTCCGGGGAGTTTCTTGGGGATTTTGTCACTGTCTAACGTGAGCTTCGGCTGGCTGCAAATTTGGGGTTCAATTGTGTTTTTTGGTTTTTTGGGAAGTGCGATCGGGCTTTGTTTGGGAGTAAGTCATTATTTAGTTGTGCCCGTGCTCAGGTGGTTGGGATGGCGGTAGAAATTAACACCAAATCAATATGCTAATCAAGTCGTTATCAATTAAGTCTGTCTCAAGATTTTCAAGGGTTGGTGCTCTGGCGATCGCCCTTGTCCTCAGCAGCCCGAATCTAGCCAAAGCCGAATCGCGAGAACAAGCCGTCGATAGATTGACCGATTTTTTATTCTACAGGGTTAATCCTCAGTTAAACAATCGCAAACTCCAAGCTGGCGATCGCGAATATAGCAATCAATGGCGGAGATTGCGCGAAGCGATCGATCCGCGAGTCAAGTCGGTACAAGAAGTCTGCTTTAGGTCCGCCCCAGGAGATACAGGATGGGAATTCACGACAATTAACGGGCAGACATACGAGCAAACCTACGATTTACTTGCAGATACAATTTTTTACAGCCGCCATCCTCAACGCACCGGACAGCCAATTCCCAAAAGCGATCGGATCGGCATTAGTGAATGGTCAGCAATTCGACGCGAAATGCATATTTCCAATTGTGGACTGTGAGACTCGAACGCCTTACACCGCAGCATTTATCGAAGATAACTCCTAGAGTAGAGGTCATCTCTACACAACTCTGTAAAAAGAAAGGTTTTCAACCGATGAGTATGAAAAGTTGGATATGCGATCGCACTCTTATTACAACCAGAATTATTGCACCATTGATGGGACTAATCGCCATGGGATATACAAGTTTTGCCGGTGCTGCCCCACTGCAACAAATTCCCAGCATAAATAGTGCGAAAGTCGATACAGGAAGTCAAACAAAATACATCAATAATTCCGAAGAAAATTCAAGAATCGTTGCTTTAAGTGAAAAGGTTCAAGTCAGTATTGAAAATTCTGTAAATTCCCATAAAAAAATACCTCTTCAACAAGGTATGCCATACAAAGATGCGCGTCAAATCCTGATTCAACAACGGTTGCAGCCAAGCTTACAGGGTCAACCTAACCTCAGAGATCGTTCTGTTAAAGAGCTATTTGATTTGGGATATAAAGAGATTAAGGATTGTTCGGGTACAGGAGAGGGGCCTTGTCGTTTTGAGTTTATCAATCAACAAGGAGAACTGCTAGTTATAGTCGCTACGACAAGAGGTTCTGAAAATACAAAACGTTTTGTGAGGAATTGGTGGATTGAGAAAAAGACAGATAGCAATCAACAAAAATCGCCATCAAACATAATTGAAGAAGGTCGTTATTGGTTGGGAGGTACGGATCAGGGTTTAGAGGTAAAGGGAAAACAATATCGATATTATGACGAGTCTAATATCGAGCGACCGTGGCAACCTCTCTCTGAGTTACAATATATCAAAAAAGGCGTTGTGTTTGATGGTAAAAATTATTGGTGTTTATCTACGCTCGCACCTAAAACAGGAGGAGTTTATTGTTCTAAAAATGGATGGCAATAGAAGATTTATTACCAGCTATATCGGAAAAATTGACAATTTTTATGGGGTTTTATCGTGCTAATTCAATCACTTTCTATTAAGTTAAAACCGAAGTTTTTAGGGGTGTGTGCATTAGCTATATCCCTTCTACTCGGTGGTTCCAATCTAGACAGTGCCACAGCGCGCGATTATGAATCACGCACTCAAGCTGTGGATAGGTTTACGGATTGGTTTTTTTATAGAGTGAATCCTCAATTAGGAGGTCGCAAATTGCGATCTGACGATGCTTCTGCCTACATCCGGGAATGGAATGCTATTCGCAATACAGTCGATCGAGAAATGATTACTACACAAGGAGATTGCGTCGGTGATGCTTTCTGGGACTTCGATTATCGTTCTCACGGGCGATCGCTCGATCGGATTGCAGATACAATTTGGGATATCCGCGATCCATCGGGCGACAAAACTCGTGCAGATGTTTCTAAACAAGAATGGCAGAAGCTTCGCAATTCAATAAGTAGAGAGCATTTTTGCTATTAATTTGCAACAATTGTCAACCCCAATTAAACAATAAATAACAACAGCGATCTCAGTTACAAATATTCTTAAAACATAGAATATGTACCCTGAATTGTATTGTCGCTAAGTTAAGTTTAACCCTAGTTGGTGAAATCCCAGAAAACACTGCAAGAGGAACCAGAAAATTTCGTCATTTCAAAAATGTTGGTCTTGCCGTAGCTGGACGAGAAGGCAGGTATGATTGTGTAGAAAGTCCCGCAGGAGAAGAACCTTGAATCGGCTTCATTATCCAGGAAGATGTGGGTTGAGAAGGGGAATTGAAAAATCAGGGGTTAATTCTTTTGCCAGCAGAGGGAATGCAAAGTTATATTCGCGTATAAAATTTATCTAATTTTCTCATCTTACTCTTAGTCCCACTCTGCTGGAACGAAAGTTTGACTCTTAAGCGATTTCAATAGCAAAATGATAAATAATATAACCTGCGATCGCCCGGATTTGATATCATAAGTAATAGCGGGAGATAATATTATATTTTTGCACTAAAATGTCAGTCACGACTCATCAATTAATTCAGTGGAAACAACAACGGCGACCAATTGTCGCGCTGACAGCTTATGATTATGCGATCGCCCAACTCATAGATCTAGCAGGGGTAGATATCATCCTAGTCGGCGATTCTCTGGCAATGCCCATATTGGGCTACGAGACAACACTGCCCCTCACTCTCGATGAAATCCTGCACCACGCTAAAGCAGTGCGTCGCGGTGTTCAACAAGCATTAATTGTTGTCGATTTGCCGTTTTTAACCTATCAGGAAAGTCCCCAGCAAGCCATGCACTCGGCCGGGAGAGTTTTGAAAGAAACAGGCGCTCAAGCTGTAAAATTAGAAGGTGGATATCCAGCAATGGCCGCCACAGTTTCGCAGCTAACATCCGCCGGAATTCCGGTGATGGGTCACGTCGGTTTAACTCCGCAGTCGGTACACCAACTCGGCTACAAAAAACAAGGAAAAACGGCCCAAGCAGCCGATCGCATCATAGCAGAGTCGATCGCGCTTCAAGAAGCAGGCGTTTTTGCGATCGTGCTAGAACACATTCCCGCAGACTTAGCAGCTCAAATCACCCAAAAATTAACGGTTCCCACAATTGGCATCGGGGCCGGCCCGGACTGCGACGGACAAGTTTTAGTTACTTCTGATTTGTTGGGACTTTCACAAAAGCAGCCGCCTTTTGTGAAAGCTTACGCCAATTTGCGAGAAACAATTACCCAAGCTGTCAAAGATTATTCCCTAGAAGTTAGAGACGGAAAATTTCCCGAACTGTAATTAATAGTAGGTTTTGTAGTGAGTACGTCCGTCCTCATAAAACTCCGTCGGAGGGCGTTACTGACTGCAAATGTTATTTAAACCTTCGGCAGCCCCTCTTCCTCCTTCTCATTTTCCTTCTGGGCAGATTCATCTTCAGCTAGACCTACCCCTTCCTTAAAACTCCGCAGCGTTTTTCCCAAAGCATTTCCCAACTCAGGAATTTTCTTGGGCCCGAAAATTAGAATGGCGACTACCGCAATAATGCCCAATTCGGGCAATCCCAGACCAAACATACACTCATCTCCTGTAAAACTTGCTCGATCGGCAAGTCGATCTGCTGATATCCTTAAAAGTATCTACCTTTTTTCCTGCATCCTGCAACAGTAGAATCAAGTTTTATTAAGCTATCGCCCGATAAATAGGAATGTTAGAAATATCCAAGCCTTCCCTGCGCGAGCAACAGCACTACCTCATCCGCGAGTTAGCAGACCGGATGGAAGCAGTATGGCACCGCTATCTCGACCTCGAGCCCTACTACCTGCCCGCTGAGTTGGGATACGTAGAAGGGCGCTTGGAAGGAGAAAAACTGATCATTGAAAACCGCTGCTATCAAACGCCCCAGTTCCGCAAAATACACCTCGAACTCGCTAAAGTCGGACCGCTGCTGGATATCCTGCACTGCGTGATGTTTCCGAGACAGAATTATGCTTTGCCGATGTTCGGTACGGATATCGTAGCAGGCAAAGGGCAAATTAGCGCCGCGATCGCAGACCTTTCTCCCCTCAATTCCAGTAGAACTTTGTCGGAAACCTACCGAACTCGACTGCAAAATTTGCCGGTCAACCAATTTTCTTGTCCCCGCCAAATTCCTGAATGGGGGGATATTTTCTCAGAATTTTGTCTGTTTGTGCGGCCAGAGTCTATCGAAGAAGAAAGCAGATTTCTGAACATAGTTGAATCCTACGTTGAAATTCACTGCAAACTAGCAGTAGCTTCCGAACCAGTCTCTGCGGAGGAAGAATCGAAAATTATTGAGGCTCAAATTTACTACTGCACCCAGCAGCAGCAAAACGACAAAACCCGTCGCGTACTCGAAAAAGCTTTCGGTCAAGATTGGGCCGAACATTACATGACCGAGGTGCTTTTTGATTTCCCTAAATAGCTGCAATTTGTTTACAATACTTCACCGTGGGTGGAAAAAACTTGATTAGGAAATCACCTACTTTATAAGTCATGGGAAAGGAATCACGGGTTAAGGATAAATCATTTTTAAAACCCCCAGCGCCAGGAGTCATCGGTTTGGCGATCGCTGCCACTCTCATTACCACAGGAGTCGGTTTTTGGCAAGTATCTGAAATTAGAAAAGCTGAAGAGTTAAAGGTGGCCGCTGCCACGGCTGCTGCAAGTCCAGCCTCCACCCGCACCAGCGTTACCGCTTTGGGTAGGTTGACTCCGCAGGGGGAACCGATCAAATTGTCGGCCCCTTCGGCGTCGGAGGGAGCGAGGATCGAACAGTTGCAGGTGGAAGAGGGCGATCGAGTAAGTCAAGGACAAATCATAGCAGTTCTCGATACGCGCGATCGGCTCCAAGCAATCCTCCAACAAGCCGACAAAGAAGTCAAAGTCAAACAAGCAGAATTAGCGAAAATTCAAGCAGGCGCAAAAACAGGCCAAATAGGTGCCGGGAAAGCCGAAGTTGCCAAGTTTGAAGCACAACTCCAAAGAGAAACCGAAGCCGAACAAGCTAACGTCGCCCGCTTAGAAGCTCAACTGCGAAGAGAAACCGAAGCCGAACAAGCTAACGTCGCCAAATTCGAGGCACAACTCCAAAGAGAAACCGAAGCCGAACAAGCTAATCTTGCCAAATTTGAGGCACAACTAGAAAGAGAAACTGAAGTACAGCAAGCCAAAATTGCTAGGCTAGAAGCTCAATTGCGCGGCGAAATTGCCTCTCAAAACGCTACAGTCGATCGCCTCAAAGCAGAATTGAAAAATGCAGAAGCCGAGCAACAACGCAACAAAGAACTAGCCGAAACAGGTGCAATTTCTGCTTCAGTTTATGACACAAAGCGCTTAACTGTAGATACGGCTCGTGAAAAAGTCAGAGAAGCTGAAGCCATATTAGAAAAAACCGTGCAAACACTGCAAGAGCAAATAGTCGAAACTAAAGCCACACTAAAACAAACAGTAGAAACAGGCAAGCAGGAAATCAATCAATCCCGAGCCAATCTCCGACGCAAGTTAGAAACAGGCAAGCAGGAAATTAACCAAGCCAGAGCGACCTTAAATCAAAAGATAGAAACAGGACGCGAACAAATCAATCAAGCCGAAGCAATACTTAAACAAAAAGCAGAAACAGGCCAAGAACAAATCAATCAAGCCAAAGCAAATCTAGACCAAATTGGTGAAGTCCGTGCCGAAGACGTGCAAGCTGCCCAAGCCGCCGTCGAAAGTGCGATCGCCACCAAACAAAAAGCTCAAGTAGACTTAAACTTAAGCTACGTAAAAGCACCCGTATCCGGCTCCATCCTCAAAGTTCACACCCGACAGGGAGAACGCATCAACACTGAAGATGGCATTGTAGAACTAGGCCGCACCGATCAAATGTACGCCGTAGCAGAAGTTTATGAAACCGACATCGGCAAAGTGCGAAACGGCCAGCGCGCTACCGTCAGCAGCCCCGTATTTGCAGGCACTTTGGAAGGAACAGTCGCTCGCATCGGCAAACAAGTCGGCAAAAAAGATGTCCTCAATACCGACCCCGCCGCCGATACCGATGCTAGAGTTATCGAAGTGAGAATTCGCCTCGAACCCGAATCGAGCAAGAAAGTTGCAACCCTAACCAACTTGCAGGTTGAAGTTAAAATAAATATCTAAATTTTACGTTGACAGGACTTACGCATGGGGACTCAAGAAACCGGTTTTTTTACCGAGATTAAGGGTTTGAATCAAATATAAGGGTAAAAAACTCGGTTTCTCAACACCCGTGCTTAAGTCCTAAAGTTATGCAATCCCAAATCCCACATCTAAACTCTAAAATATAAAATCGACTGTTATGGCAAAAATACCGCTAGCTTGGGCACAATTAACGCGCGAAAAAATGCGCTTAGTAATCGCGCTAGCCGGCATTGGATTTGCCGACTTGCTAATGTTTATGCAGTTTGGATTTAGAGACGCGCTATTTGAAAGCTCCATCACCTTTCACTCGAAGTTAAAAGGGGATATTTTTATCACCAGCACTCAATCTACGGCTTTAATAGCCATGAAAAGTTTTCCCCAGCGTCGCTTGTATCAAGCTTTGAGTTTTGACGGCGTTACAGCAATTAGTCCGGTATATTTAGGCTTTGGATTGTGGAAAAACCCCGACCCCAACCAGCGAAATACTCGGCAATTGATGGTAATCGGTTTTGACCCTGCTCATCCCATCTTTGATCTGCCTGAAATCCAAAATAATTTGGACAAAATCAAAATTTCGGATGTGGTTTTATTTGACCAAGCTTCCCGCCCGGAGTTTGGGCCGGTAGCAGAGTATTTCAATCAGGGAAAAGTTGTTGAAACTGAAGTTGACAATCGCCGCGTTAGGGTAGATGGTTTATTTACAATAGGGGCCTCTTTCGGTGCCGACGGAAATCTTGTCACCAGCGATTTGAACTTTATGCGGATTTTTTCGACGCGGAGAACAAGAGGTTTAATCGATATAGGTATTGTTCACTTGCAGCCGGGAACAGATGTTAAGGCTGTTGTTGATAAAATGAGGGCAACTTTGCCGAAAGATGTGAGAATTTCTTCTAAAGAAGACTTTGTAGCTTTTGAGAGAAAGTATTGGGAAGAAAGCACGGCGATAGGATTTGTTTTCACACTCGGCGCGGCAATGGGATTTATAGTCGGAATAGTGATTGTTTATCAAATCCTTTATACTGATGTTACCGACCACTTGCCGGAATACGCGACGCTGAAGGCGATGGGATATAGGGACATTTACTTTTTGGGTGTGGTGTTTCAAGAGGCTTTGATTCTGGCAATTATTGGCTATTTGCCAGGGTTTGGAGTTTCTTTGGTGCTGTACAATTTAGGGAGAAGTGCTACGAGTTTGCCGATGTATATGACTTTGGCGAAAGCTATGACTGTTTTTATTATGACAGTTGTCATGTGTGCTGTGTCCGGGGCGATCGCCGTTAGGAAATTGCAGGCGGCCGATCCGGCCGATATTTTTTAAGGAAGGGACGACACGGATTTTGACACCGATACACGGATTGAAGAAGGAAGAATTATGAAATCAAAAATAACAAATAACCATGAATACTTTACCAGTTGTCTCAATTAAAAATCTCAATCATTCCTTCGGGGAAGGACAACTTCGCAAACAGACATTATTTGACATCAACCTCGACATTTATCCGGGCGAAATCGTGCTGATGACAGGGCCTTCGGGGTCTGGTAAAACAACATTGTTAACCTTGATTGGAGCTTTGCGATCGATCCAAGAAGGTAGTCTGAAAATTCTCGACCAAGAATTGCGGGGAACCGCGAAAAATAAATTAGTTAAAGTCCGTCGCGACATCGGTTATATTTTCCAAGCTCATAATTTGCTTAAATGCTTGACAGCTAGGCAAAATGTGCAAATGTCCCTCGACCTGCACAACCATCTTTCTCCCCAAGAAACTAATGATAAAATAGAGGAAATGCTGCAAGCTGTAGGCTTGGGAGAAAGAATAGATTATTACCCCGACAGTCTTTCGGGTGGGCAGAAACAAAGAGTTGCGATCGCCCGGGCATTAGTCAGCCAGCCGAAATTAGTCTTAGCAGACGAACCAACAGCAGCACTAGACAGTAAATCTGGTCGAGATGTAGTAGAAATTATGCGAGGTTTGGCAAAAGAACAGCACTGCACTATTTTGCTTGTCACGCACGACAACCGCATTTTAGACATAGCCGATCGCATTATTCACATGGAAGACGGCTACCTCGCACAAGACACATCAACAACGGCGGCAACAAGCGTTCTTTCGGGAAAATAAACTTAATTACCTCAACTTATTTCCGAGCACCGGGACGCTTTCCTCCTACCTTAGCAGGAGTTTTTGTCCCACCTTTGGCTGGACTTTTAGAACTACTTTTGCCACTTTTTTGACCCTTAGCTCCTGCCAATTGGCTCTCAGTAGCATTTGCAGGTCTGCCTGCAGGCGTTCTCGTAGTCCTAAAGGTAACATTCACCCCTTCATTCGACTGTTCCAGCACCAACATCGGCGTCGGCTTGGCTTTTTGATCCCACTCAATATGAACGATGCGACCTTGAATTGTCGGCTGCCAACTGTCGTGGTCGTCAGAAGGACTCAGATAAGTTTCCAAACAGTCAATAATTTGATTAATTGTCGCCGATGTTGCCTGAGTCGGCAGTTTCATCAGCTTAATTTGAATCCGAAACAGCACTCGTTTTTCTATTTTTACTGCGGGGTCGCCAGTTTCGTATTCGATATCAAACATCGAATCCACTTGCCTGCCGCTGCCCGCCGACCCGTTTTTCTCTCCCACCGCACTCTGCGTCGGACGTAGGGCAATGCTAATTTTATCTTTGACTTTTTGCTTGATCTGGTTCACAATGCCAAAGTGAAAAACTTCTTCCGCCATCCGCATTCTCAGGTAGTCTAAATTAAAGTCTCGGGAGTGGATAAGGTCGGGATTCTTTTCCATTTTTGAGATTGTTTCCAGAGCCATTTTGTATTTTTTCTGGAGTTCTCGATTTCTAAACTCCTCAAATTTGAGCTTTTTGCTCAAATCGTCGAGTTTGATCTTGCTAAACACCGCTAAACCGATAAGCAATAACAACAGTAATCCCGAGGCTCCCATGAAGAGTTGGTCTGAGGACGGATGTCCGGGTTTAGCCTGTTTAGGTTTGGGAGAGGCTACTGCCAACCTTGGTTCTACAAGGATTATTTGGGTTGACATGGGCTTTTAAAGGGTAAAATTTGACGCTATATTTATACAGGACTCCAGAGCATAGCTGGTAGTGCAACTCGATCAACCCATATTGACATCATTCCACCATCATCTTGGTACAACTGGATTTCTGCAACTGGAACACGCACCCTCTAATTAATACTTTATCTTTAACTGCAACCAGGTTCCCGAAATATCAGAAAATCGCGCGCTGGCACTGGCAAAAAGAAATGGTGAATTGTCTGTAATATATTATACCAAGATAGCTAAAAAAAATGTTTGTTCGGCGGTCTCCATTTCTAGCAACATAAAAAGAAATACACATAAATTAATACTAACTCTGGGCTCGAGCAGGGGAAAAGATCGAGGAGAACAGCCGATCGCCCGGACGATCGAGGGGCGGACGTTGGGAGGGTGCTCGTGGCTGCTGTTCGATGGCTGCCACCGTGCCTGCCCACCGAGTGGCTGGCTGTGAAAGTCGAGCTGTGGTGCGATCGAACAACGTCTCCTTAGCTAAGATTACAGCTAATACCACCCATATTCGATCGTGACCTACGAACCCCTGCACCACAAATATCGCCCTCAGACATTTGCCGAATTAGTCGGTCAAGAGGCGATCGCCCAAACCCTCACCAGCGCCATCCTACAAGAGCGTATAGCACCAGCATATCTATTCACCGGCCCCAGAGGCACAGGTAAAACCTCCAGTGCCAGAATTTTCGCCAAATCCCTCAACTGTATTTCTACGGTTGCCCCCACCCCCACACCCTGTGGCAAATGCAACGTTTGCCAAGAAATTGCCCGAGGTTCCACACTAGATGTCATCGAAATTGACGCCGCCAGCAACACGGGAGTAGATAACATTCGGGATTTAATCGAAAGAGCTCAATTTGCTCCCGTACAATGCCGCTATAAAGTATATGTAATAGACGAAGTTCATATGCTCAGTACCCAGGCATTTAATGCCTTATTAAAAACATTAGAAGAGCCGCCCGATCGCGTTGTATTCGTCCTCGCCACAACCGACCCACAAAGAGTATTACCAACTATTATTTCTCGTTGCCAAAAGTTCGACTTTCGCCGCATCCCCCTCGATGCAATGATTGCTCATTTGCACAAAATTGCCAAATTAGAAAATATCAATATTGCCAGCGATGCAGTACAAATGGTAGCTCAAATCGCCCAAGGTGGTCTGCGAGATGCCGAAAGTTTGCTCGACCAACTAAGCTTATTTCAGGGTGAAGTAACAGTCGAAAAAGTTTGGGATTTAGTCGGTGCAGTTCCTGAAAATGATTTAATGGATTTGCTGCAAGCTATTGATACAGATAACGCTACAGCATTAATAGACATGACCCGCCATCTCATGGATCGCGGTCGGGAACCGCTAATCGTGCTGCAAAGTCTCGCCAGCTTTTACCGAGATTTGCTAATAGCCAAAGCTGCACCGAAACGGTCAGATTTAGTAGCTTTAACATCGGCCACTTGGGAAAAACTGGGGGATTTTGCCCGCAGTTGGGATGCCGAGTTGATTTTGGCAGGTCAGAAACATTTGCAAACCCACGAAGTGCAAATTAAAAACACTACTCAGCCGCGTTTGTGGCTGGAAGTAACGCTGTTGGGATTGTTGCCCTCAGCAATTAGAACTCAGCACCAAACAACAAGCGAACCAGCGAAAAATGTTGCTCAACCACCACAAAATCACCCCCCCCAGCCCCCCCTTGCTAAGGGGGGGAGTCAGATATCTAATATTGAACCGCCTCCCGCTGCCAAACCTCAAAATCCTCCACCGACTTCGCAGCCTGTGGCTAATCGAACAGATAGCCCACCTCCTGCTGCGATTCCCGCACCTGTACCAACTCCTGAAACGACTCAAACAAATTATTCACCGACTAATTCAGGCGATGAAATCGATTTAAATCGAGTGTGGGAACAGGTACTTGACCGCGTGCGGCCGCATGGCACTCAATCGCTGCTTCGCCAACACGGACAGCTAGTAATTTTTAGCAATAATACTGCTCATGTTAAGATTAGTTCCCAGCCGTTGCTCAATATGGTTAAAGACAAAGTAGCTAATATTGAAGAAGCTTTTTTGCAAATTTTTAACCGTCGAGTAACCGTAAAAGTGGGCTTGACAAATCCCGCTGAAACTAATAGTTCCCGCGCCAAGGATTTGCCTACTTCTAACGGACGTGTTGGCGAAAATCCCAGGAATTCTCATCCTGTGAGTGATGCGGGCCAACAGGTGCAGAAGTCGGCGGATTCTGAGATTACAGATGATTTTTTTGGAAAGGGTGGAGAAGAACAAAAACACCCGCCAGCGGCTGAAAATACTGCGGTTAATGTGCCGGCAATTTCCGAAGGGCGATCGCCCACAAACGTTTCTACAGACTCTCAAAATGACTTTAAAGCTCAGGCTATAGCGGTGCGTGATGACGCTCAATATGTCGCGAATACGGCTAGGCAATGGGCTGATATGTTTGACGGGGAAGTAGTCGATTTGTCGGATGACTTGGAGATTTGGGAGTCGGAAACTTTTAGATTGGAATCTGAACCGGATTTTCCCGAGTTATCTTCTGAGTTAAATGAGGATGATTTTATAGATTGGTAAATGGGAATTGGGCATTGGGAATTGGCTTGACATATAATATTAAGTCCAGTTGATCTTACATCTTGCACTATTCTTAGGAACGGGCTCTCCGGCCTGTTCCACAACGCTCCGCAGTCAAAATCCAGTTTATGCCATAACCGCCAAGGCTGTTGCTATTATAAAACTGTTTTCAGGGTTTCCGCCGAGTATGTCGCTCTCCGCTATTTTGAGTCTGGTAGGTATTATGCTGTGGATATCTGTTGGTATCTGGGATTTTATAGCTTCGGAACTTAAAGAAACCTTGTGTTGGGCTAGGCTTGCAGCACCAGTTATCTTAATTGCTATAATAATACGTGCCGTCCTGTTGAGGTAGATAAAAAATGAGAAAAATTTTGAGCGAATACGATTTTCCTTTTTTATTAGCAATTGATTTTGAATCGGAATGGAAGAGAGTGTTGACCGTAGTTAAAAAACATCCTTGGTTAACTGTTGATGGGTATTTTCAGACTGAACAACAATACCGCGATTACAAAATTAGAATGGGGACAGCGGCGAGTGAATTTAAGCTTTGGCAAATCGAAAATTGGAATGATAAATATTATCTTGACCAAATTTATCGCTCTAGATATTGGCTGAGTCAATTAGACTTGATCAAATCGTTTAATTATGAAGATTCAAGTTATGGGTTGAAACACGATTGTGAAAATTGGTGGGGTGTAGAGAAAAGTAAATTGGGTATTCAAGACACTGTGTCTTATGTTGCTAATGGTTGCTTGATTGTAGGAGCTTTAATTTTAGAATGGAAATTCACTGATACTTACCAAGGACATCGATCCCTTAATGTGTGTTTTCCGATTAGCAAAAAAAGTCTGAAACGATTGAAACCAGATTATCGAGGTTAAACCCGAAATGACTAAAAATTCAATTCTGTCCCTCCCTAGCTTTGCCCGAGTTTTCCTCCTTTCCACAAATAGATTTCATACTTGATTCTTTAGTCTCTCGTTGCGCTGATTTCGTTCAATAATGCTTTAGAGCGGGCTATAAGAACCCACCCCCCAAGAAAATTTAATTTTTGTGGAACAGGCACGATGCCTCTTCCACGAGAATAGTAAAATATCTGAACTTAAGCCGACTCCGGTTTTGGTAGCGAAGACGGAAGTACCAACAACTCAGCAGTCGATCGCTTCTCGACCATTTCCTTAGTAATCGTACATCGGGCAACATCCTTGCGCGACGGCAACTCGTACATCACATCCAACATCAATTCTTCGACAATTCCCCGCAGCGCCCGTGCTCCAGTTTTGCGGCGGTATGCTTCCTGGGCGATCGCCCGAATTGCCTCTGGCTTAAAGTCCAACTGCACATTATCCATCTTCAGCAGCTTTTGATACTGCTTAACCAAAGCATTTCGGGGCTCCGTCAAAATCGCCATCAGCGTTTCCTCATCCAGCGGTTCTAACACCGCCGCCACTGGCACCCGCCCAATAAACTCAGGAATCATCCCAAACTTCACCAAATCATCCGGTTCCAGTTGCTTGAGTACATCAGCAGCCCGCTTTTCCTTCGGCTGAGCTTCTCCGGGCTGAATAAAACCCATTGACTTTTTACCCGTTCTCTGCTCTATCACTTTCTCTAGACCGACAAAAGCACCGCCGCAAATAAACATGATATTGCTGGTATCAATTTGGATGCAGTCTTGGTAGGGATGCTTGCGGCCGCCTTGGGGAGGTACATTGGCGATCGTCCCCTCCAGCATTTTCAGCAGCGCCTGCTGCACGCCTTCCCCCGACACATCCCGCGTAATCGAAGGATTTTCGCTCTTGCGGGCTATTTTGTCAATTTCATCAATATAAATAATGCCGCGCTGCGCCTCTTCCACGTCCATATCTGCCACTTGCAGCAGCCGCAGCAAAATATTTTCCACATCTTCCCCGACATAGCCCGCTTCCGTCAGCGTCGTCGCGTCAGCCACCGCAAAGGGTACGTCTAGCATATCCGCCAACGTCTGAGCCAGCAGAGTTTTTCCGCAGCCCGTCGGCCCGATTAACAAAATATTCGATTTTTGCAGTTCTACTTCTTCCGGCGGGTGCTTGCCACTATTTTTGGCATGGATAAAGCTGAGGCGCTTGTAGTGGTTGTAAACTGCCACCGAGAGCACTTTTTTCGCCTCATTTTGCCCGATAGCGTTTTCGTCGAGGTAATTTTTAATTTCCCTCGGCTTGGGAATTTGGCTCAGCGACATACTTTTGCCCGAGGTACCGCGGCGCTTTGGCGTCGTTTCCTGCTTCGGAGCCACCGCAGCAGCAGGCACTGCACTCGAATCAAACAACTCCTCATCTAAAATTTCATTGCACAAGTCTACGCATTCGTCGCAGATATACACCCCGGGCCCTGCGATCAACTTGCGTACTTGCTCTTGAGACTTGCCACAAAACGAACATTTTAGATGGGAGTCGTACTTAGACATAACAGCCTCTTAATTCAGTGCAGTGACATTCTCTCCCGCCGCCGGAAGGTTTTCTTTAGCGATAACTCGATCGACCAAACCGTAATTTTTGGCTTCTTCGGCTGACATAAAAAAGTCGCGCTCTGTATCCGCCTCTAATTTCTCGATCGGTTGACCTGTGTGGTGCGCTAGCAGTTGATTCAGCTTACGCTTATGATAAAGGATTTCTTTGGCTTGAATCTCAATATCAACCGCTTGACCTTGAGCGCCTCCAAGCGGCTGGTGGATCATTATTCGGGAACTCGGAAGAGACATCCGCTTACCGTGAGCTCCTGCTGTCAGTAGAAAAGCGCCCATACTCGCTGCCAAACCGTAACAAATCGTCACCACATCCGGGCGGATTTGCTGCATTGTGTCATAAATTGCCATGCCTGCCGTCACCGAGCCGCCGGGGGAATTTATGTACATTTGGACATCTTTTTCTGGATCTTCGGCATCCAGATACAATAGCTGAGCCACTATCGAGTCAGCAACTTCGTCGGTTACGGGAGTTCCTAAAAACACAATTCGCTCCCGCAGCAAGCGCGAGTAAATGTCAAAAGCCCGCTCACCCATCCCCGACTGTTCTAGTACCATCGGCACTACATTGCTGGGGCTGGAACTGACATCAAAATCGTTATAGCTTGTAATTAGGTAATTGGAAGATTGAGATACAACCATAAGACACCAGTCAAGGATTCTAGACAATTTGCTGCTGCTGATGAAAGCTTTCAATTAAGCCGCCAGCTTTTAACTATTATGCCTCTTCTGAACGGATATCGGGGGAATGCGGAGTTTTGAGTTTTGAAATTGCTTTCTGCGCTGGGCGCAACGCTGGATTGACTAGCTAGGCTCGCGGGGTGAATGAGTTAAAACACCTACTTGTAAATCATCGCTGCTTCTAGTGGACACTCCGAGCTTTTAGTAAGGATCTGGCGCACCCGGAGCTTGTAGTTAAGGATCTAGGTGCGCCGTTAAAATCACGGTTGATTTGATGCCCCAATTAGGACATTTTATCGCATTTAAGTTCTATTCTTCGCCTACAACTTCCACTTCAACGCTCGTGGCTGCTTCTGCTGAATCTTCAGCGTCTGATTCTTCTGATTCTTCTGCTGCTGCAGGAGTCAGAGAGCCTTCAGGTACGAGTTCGATTGTCCCTTTTTCTTCCAACCATTTCAGGGTTTTTTGTTTGAGCAAGTCTTCTGCTACAAACTCCTGCAACCTTTGGAGGTCAAAATCTCCTTTGGGAAACTGCTTTCTGACTTTTGCTACTTCTGCTGCTACTTCTGCGTCTTCCACAGATAAGGATTCCAGCTTGGCTACTTCCGCCAGAGCTAAAGTCTGCTTGAGGCGTTCGATTGCTTCCGGGCGCGAGCGTTCCCGCATCGGGCCCATATTTTCTTCGGTAAACAGTTGGTTGATATCTATGCCGTAATTTTTCAATTGGAGGGCTTGTTGATTCAGCAAATAATCGATTTCGCGATCGATCATTGTTTCGGGGATTTCCACTTCTATTAGCTGCGCGAGTGCTGCTGATATAGCTTTTTCCTTATTTGCTGATGTCTTGTTTTCTTGGTCTGCTTTAAACCGAGTTTCGAGCGATTCGCGCAGTTCTGCTAAAGTTTCAAACTCACTGACTTCTTGGGCGAAGTCGTCGTCCAACTCCGGCAATTCTTTTTCCTTAAGTTCTTTAAGGGTAATCGTAAAGACTGCGGGTTTTCCGGCTAATTCTTCACTGCTATACTCTTCGGGGAACTGCACAGAAACTTCTCTAGTTTCTCCCGGATTCATCCCGATCATACCTTGGATAAAGCCCGGTACAAACTGATTTTCCAATAATTCTACTTGGAAGTCTTCTGCTTCGCCACCAGGAATTTCTGCTGGAGTTTCGCCTTCGGGTGCTTCGGCAAATCTACCGGAGAAATCAACCAAAGCCGTGTCTCCCAACTGAGCCGGCCGGCCTTCTACGGGGATTAAAGCAGCTTTGTCCGATCGATATTTTGCCAGTACCTCATCTACCTGAGTCTCATCATACTTAGCTTCTTCTGCTTGAAGTTGCAAACCTGTGTACTGACCCATTTTCACTTCTGGTTGTACGTCAACCTTAGCCGAAAAAATCAGATCCTGTTCTGGATCGAACTTAGCTAGTAATTCTTCAAACTCGGTGCGCAGTTCAAAACTGCCAATTGCCGCAATTTTTTCTTGTTCGAGGGCTTTTTGCAGGGAATCATTAATCAAATTTTCCAAAGCCGTCGCCTTCAAACGAGTCTGGCCCAGGCGCTGTAGCAAAACTTGACGGGGAACTTTGCCTTTGCGGAACCCAGGAATATTAACCTCGCGAGCGAATTGTTTAATTACTTGCTCGTAGGCTTGTTTTGACTTTTCTGACGGTACTTCGATTTCCAGACCTATTTGGCTAGCTGGAAGTTTTTCCTGGGTTACTTTCATCGGCTTTTGTGATATTTAACAATAGTGTATTGACACTCCCTGACCTAAAGGACAGGGATTCTTAATTCAGCGACTGACCTTAAAATGTTGCGTCCTTTCGGCAATCCTCAAACTTTTTAACCGTAGAAATCCTACCAATTAACGAGCCTGATTCGCAGTCATCCCAGAGGGTCTATCTCCAAAAGCTTACTAGGATATTTACCTAGAGTTCGGGTATGCCCTACCCTACTTCACAAGACTAAATAGTTTGTTTCTCTGGTTAAAGGAACTGTGTTAAGCCCCTAGCTGTTTATAGAGTTTTCGCCGCTCTTTGTCCCCCGGTTTACGCGCCCAAGTGTGTCGTTAACTGTTTTTATGCACTATGGCGCAGGAGTTGAACCTTGACTACTGTAGTATACTAGAAATTTCCTGACTTTTAGGAAGGGATTTAAGAAATTAAAGCCGTCCTAGAAGGACAGGGTTTTAGACCCAATTTCCTTGATAAAATACATACAAATCTGACTTTGCCTGCATTTTAATTTTGTTACGCTTTGACTCGTAAGGGCACAACTACAACACCTTTACCGGATGAGACTGTAAGTCATTGCCGGCTACTTTTTTGGCTCTTGCCAAATAGTTTTGGTTTGAGGATACTAGCTTTTGCTGCTAGGAATGTGGAGGTTAAGTCCACTAATTGCCGATGCACCATAGCACATATCGCCCTGTGATGTCAATCTTGCCGGCCTCGGTAGCTAGTTAAAGTCAATGGATGCGCCTGCGAAAATGCAGATATATCGCAAAACTTAACCGGATGCGGATTGGGCGTGGGCGATCCTCTTCTGCAAGCTTCGCTAGCGGCAAAAGATGCTAAACTGGCATTGGGTACGATCGCACGGATCAATCGGGAAGTTCGATCGCCCGTTTCGGTTAACTGCACCATTGCCATCCTCTCATGCTCCTGATGTCGCATAACATTAATTAAGTTTGATATTGAGAATTGCAGTTATTTAAATTTTTGATTTCGATCGTTTAGAATCTAATTTGTGGAGGAAACTAATTTGTCTCAATCCTATCGCGTTGCCATTTTAGGAGCCACCGGCGCAGTCGGTGCCGAGTTGCTAGAACTATTGCACAGCCGGAGTTTTCCGATTTCTAACTTGAAGCTGCTGGCTTCGGAACGTTCAGCAGGCACAACTTTGCCTTTTGGCGGCGAGATGCTGCCGGTCGAAGCAGTTTCGGCGCGATCGTTTGATAATGTAGATCTGGTACTCGCCTCTGCCGGCGGCTCGACTTCTAAGTTATGGGCTCCGCAAGCGGTGGCAGCCGGGGCAGTGGTAATTGACAATTCTAGCGCTTTCCGCATGGATGCGACGGTACCGCTAGTGGTTCCCGAAGTCAATCCCCAAGCAGCAGCAACTCACCGAGGTATAATTGCTAATCCCAACTGCACCACAATTTTGATGGCAGTTGCTGTGTGGCCACTTCACAAAGTTAGGCCGATACAGCGCATCGTTGTAGCGACTTACCAGTCCGCCAGCGGGGCGGGGGCGAGGGCAATGGAGGAAATGAAAGCTCAAGCAAGAGCAATTTTGCAGGGGGAAACGCCCAAAACAGATATATTTCCCTACCCATTAGCATTTAATTTGTTTCCGCACAATACCCCGATTAACGATTTGGGGTATTGTGAAGAAGAGATGAAAATGGTAAACGAAACTCGGAAGATATTTGGTACGGACGACATTAAAATTACGGCAACTTGTGTGCGGGTTCCCGTACTGCGGGCTCATTCGGAAGCGATTAATCTAGAGTTTGCAGAGCCTTTTAGCGCGATCGAGGCCAGGGAAATCTTAAAGCAGGCAAGCGGGGTTAAGCTGGTAGAAGACTGGCAAGCTAATTATTTCCCGATGCCCGCAGAAGCCAGCGGTAAGGATGAGGTGTTAGTTGGCAGGATTCGCCAAGATATTTCTCACCCCTGCGGGTTGGAGATGTGGCTGTCTGGCGATCAAATTCGCAAAGGGGCAGCTTTAAATGCGGTGCAGATAGCTGAGTTGCTGGTAGAAAAAAATTTGTTGCGAACCCAAGTGGCGGCAGCTTCTAATTAGGGGGAACCCTGGCAATTGGGAAATTGAAATTGGGGATTTTAGATAAACCTTTCATCTGAAATCAAAAATTTAAAATCACAAATCAACAGTCTAAAATCGGAGAAAGTGTGGTAAAGTTTGGACGGGTTCTGACTGCAATGATTACGCCGTTTAAGGAAGACGGCAGCGTTAACTATGCGGTAGCAGAACAATTGGCAGTTCATTTAGCCGATCGCGGTACGGATAGCTTGGTAGTGTGCGGCACTACCGGCGAGTCTCCCACTATGACTTGGGATGAAGAGTACGAATTATTTCAGGTAGTACAAAAGGCGGTGGTCGGTAAGGCGTTAGTAATAGCAGGAGCCGGATCGAATTCTACTTCCGAAGCAGTAGCAGCTACGAAAAAAGCAGCTAAACTCGGGTTAGATGGCTGTTTGCAGGTGGTTCCTTATTACAACAAACCGCCGCAAGAAGGTTTGTACAATCATTTTCGGGCGATCGCGCAATCTGCTCCAGAATTCCCTATAATGTTATATAACATCCCCGGTCGCACAGGTCAAAATATGTTGCCGGAGACGGTGGCTCGATTGGCCGAAATCCCCAACATTGTGGCCGTAAAAGAAGCAAGTGGCAACTTGGATCAAGCAAGTCAAATTCGGTGCTTGACATCCCCTGAATTTGCCATTTATTCTGGAGATGATTCCCTAACTTTGCCAATGTTGGCGGTAGGAGGATCTGGTGTAGTTAGCGTAGCCAGCCATCTGGTAGGAGAACAACTGCAACAGATGATCGAAGCTTTCGAGGCCGGTCAAGTTCAAGTCGCTACCCAGATTCACTTGCAACTTTTTGACCTGTTTAAAGCTCTTTTTCTCACCACAAATCCCATTCCCGTCAAGACAGCTCTCAAACTTCAAGGCTGGGATGTAGGCTCCACCCGTCCGCCCCTGTGCGATCCGCCCGTTGAGGTGACTCAAAAGTTAAAGGACGTACTGAGTCAGCTAGCAGCAGTATCAGCTAGTAAGACGAGCGACAACGAGTTTTCAGACAACTGAATATTGGTTGTTATCAGTCATTAGTTCTGAGTCATCAGTCATTAGTAATTAACTGTTAGTAAGTAGCTAACCGTCAAGGATTAAAGACTGAAGAAAGAAGAATGAAGGCCAAAGACAACTGACTGTACGGGATAGTAAAACCCGCCAGGGATTTTTCCATAAATATTTGGAAAAATATTGCCCTACCAACGAACAGTAGACGAAAGACGAAAGACCACAGACCACAGACCAATAACAAAAATAACTAACAAAGGATACGCATGATCAAAAATACAACTGCATCTGCTCTAAAAGTTATTCCCCTCGGCGGGCTGCACGAAATCGGTAAAAACACTTGTGTGTTCGAGTACGGCGACGAAATAATTCTTTTAGATGCCGGTTTAGCGTTCCCGACAGATGGAATGCACGGGGTAAATATTGTCCTCCCAGACATGACTTACCTGCGGGAAAACAGCCACAAAATTAAAGGTATGATCGTGACTCACGGTCACGAAGACCACATAGGGGGTATCCCTTATCACCTCAAACAATTTGAAATTCCCGTCATCTACGGCCCCCGTTTGGCGATGGCTTTATTAGCGGGAAAACTCGAAGAAGCCGGAGTGTCTCACCGCACTGAATTGAGAACGGTTCGACCCAGGGATACTGTCAGAATTGGCAAGAATTTCTTAGTCGAATACATTCGCAACACTCACTCGATGGCCGACAGTTTTACTGTGGCAATTCACACTCCCGTGGGAATTTTGATCCACACCGGAGACTTTAAAATTGACCACACTCCTGTAGACGGCGAGCATTTTGATTTGCAAAAGCTGGCCGAGTACGGCGAGAAAGGCGTGCTGTGCTTGATCAGCGATTCTACTAACTCGGAAGTACCGGGTTTTACCGCTTCGGAACGTTCTGTTGCGCCGAATCTAGACAGAATTATCGCTCAAGCACCGGGACGGGTGATGGTGACGACTTTTGCTTCGTCGGTACACCGATTGCAAATTGTTTTGGAATTGGCTAAGAAAAACAATCGGTATGTCGGAGTGGTTGGCCGGTCGATGCTTAACGTCATCGCTCACTGCCGCAATCTCGGCTACATCAAATGCGAAGATAGTATTTTCAAACCGCTGAAAGAAATCCGCAATTTGGCAGAAGACAAGATACTGATTTTAACTACAGGTTCCCAAGGCGAACCGATGGCGGCGATGACTCGCATTGCTAACGGCGAACATCACGAACTGAAAATCAGAAAGGGCGATACAGTCATTTTCTCAGCTAATCCGATTCCGGGAAATACGATCGCAGTGGTAAACACGATCGATAAACTGATGATGCTGGGAGCACACGTGGTTTACGGCCGCGACAAAGGCATTCACGTTTCCGGCCACGGCTGTCAAGAAGACCAAAAGTTAATGATTAACATGACTCGTCCCAAATTCTTCTTGCCAGTGCACGGGGAACACCGGATGCTGATCCAGCATTCCAAGACGGCTCAAAGCATGGGCATTCCCGCTAGCAATATGGTGATTATTGATAACGGCGATGTCGTAGAATTAACTGAAAATTCGATGCGAGTGAGCGGTAAAGTGCCTTCAGGAATTGAATTGGTAGACTCTTCTCGATCGGGCGTTGTCAAAGCCAGCGTCCTCAAGGAACGCCAGCAGTTGGCCGGAGATGGCGTTGTAACTGTAGCGGCGGCTTTGAATTGGGAAGGCAAATTAGTTGCCAAACCAGAAGTCCACTTGAAAGGTGTGGTGACATCAGCCGATCGCGAAGTTGTGATCAAATTAATCATTCAAACCATTGAAACAGTTTTGAGCGATCGTTGGTCAGAATTTGTAAAACCTGCTGCTTCAGACTCACAAGTTGATGTTGACTGGGTAGGAGTGCAAACGCAAATAGAAAAGGCTATTGGGCGAGTGATGCGCCGGGAACTTCAAAGCAATCCCTTGCTAGTATTCCTGATGCAAATTCCTGAAGAAGCGTCCTTTGTGCGATCGGAAAATGCAGCAGTAGCTCCAGGTTCCTTGGAAGCACCTAAGCTATTATCATCACCATCATCGCCATCATCGCCATCATCGCCATCGCCATCTTTGCCATCTCCTGCCAATCAGGTGACGGGTCGGCGCCGTCCCCGGACTGCTGCAAGGGCAGCTTCCTAGTGGGATAATTCCCTAACGCGCTGCGGACCAAGAAAGGAGTTTTAGGTTTTGTAGTTGCGCTTGGATGCCCAAGCGCAACTACAAGCCTAGATTTGATTTCATAAAATATGATTTCCTCACTAAGGATCGCGAATTAAATAACTTACAATTGTAATTGTTATTGTGGGATGGGCGTCCCGCCTGTCTTTTTTGGACGGGCGGGACGCCCATCCCACTTTCAAGAGTGGAAGTTATTTAATTCTCATTCCTAAGTGAGGGAATAGTTTTTAACCGCCGATAAACGCAAATGAACGCAGATAGTAATTAATTCTATCTGCGTTCATCTGTGTTTATCTGCCACCATCTGCGGTTGCAAAATCAGCCACCAGCAACAGCAGGAACAATGCTGACTTCATCGCCATCTTGGAGAGCAGTTTTTGAGCCATCCAAAAAGCGGATGTCTTCGCTGTTGACGTAGAAGTTGAGAAATCTTCGGGGTTCTCCCTTTTCGTCGCACAGGCTTTTTTTGATGCCGGGACAATTTGTTTCCAGCGATTCAATTAGTTCGGAAATGTTATCGCCGGCGCATTCGATGGTGGCTTGATTGTTGGTAAATTTTTGCAGGGGAGTGGGAATTAAAACTTTGACGGTCATTTTTTTAGTCCTTAGTCAGTAGTCATTTATGAGTTATTAGTCCTCAGTCATTAGTCATCAGTGATCGGTAAGTAGTCATCAGTCAACAGCTTAACAACCAATGACTAATGACTGCCTACTACTGACTAATAGCTGTTAAACCGAAACTTGTTGCCATTCTAAGCGTTCGAGTGTGCGGGCACGTTCTAGGGCGCGCTCGAATGCTTCTAGTTTCGGTTCGAGGGTGATGGGTTCGCCGATGTAACCTTGAACTGCTTCTTGCGTTTTCAAACCGTTGCCGGTGATGTAAGCGACGGTGGTTTCATCGGGATTGATTTTACCTGCTTCTACGAGTTTCTTCAAGACTGCGATTGTTGTGCCGCCTGCGGTTTCAGTGAAGATGCCTTCGGTTTCTGCTAGCAGTTTCATGCCTTCGATGATTTCGGTGTCGCTGACGGATTCAATGTTGCCGCCTGTTTTGCGGGCGATTTCCAAGGCGTACATACCGTCGGCTGGATTGCCGATCGCGATCGACTTAGCAATTGTATTCGGTTTCACCGGTGTGACGAAATCACGGCCTTCGCGGAATGCTTGGGCGATGGGGGAACAGCCGTCAGCTTGGGCGCCGCTGAAGCGGACTTTCTTTTCATCCACTAAACCGACTTCGGTGAATTCTTGAAAGCCTTTGTAAATTTTTGTGAACAGGGAGCCGGAAGCAAGGGGACCGACGATGTGATCCGGCAATTGCCAGCCTAGCTGTTCGGCAACTTCGTACCCGAGGGTTTTTGAGCCTTCGGAATAGTAGGGACGCAAGTTGATATTGACAAATCCCCAGCCATGTGTATTGGCGACTTCGCAACACAGGCGGTTAACTTGGTCGTAGTTGCCGTGAACTGCCATGACAGTTGGATTGTAAATCAGAGTGCCGAGGACTTTGCCTGCTTCTAAGTCGGAGGGAATGAAGACTACGCAGTCGAGTCCGGCGTGGGCGGCGATCGCAGCCGTAGAGTTAGCTAAATTGCCGGTGCTGGCACAGGATACTGTTGTGAAACCCAATTCTCTCGCTCTGCTGAGGGCGACTGACACCACTCTGTCTTTAAAGCTGAGAGTGGGCATATTGACGGCATCGTTTTTAATATAAAGATTTTTTAGACCGAGGCGGCGCGCCAAGCGGTGGGATTTTAATAGAGGAGTCATGCCTGTGCCGACATCGATGACATTATCTGTAGCGACTGGTAAAAATGCGCGGTAGCGCCAGATCGAGTTGGGGCCGGCTTGGATGGTTTGGCGAGTGACGGTGCGGCGGATGGCGTCGTAGTCGTACTTGACTTCAAGCGGGCCAAAACAGCAATCGCAGACGTGCTTGGCTTGGAGTTCGTACTCTTCGCCGCATTCTTTACATTTGAGGGCTGTGAAGGTTGCTGCTGTGGATTGGGTTCTGGTCGCCTGGGTCATAGCTCAACTCTCTAGTTTTGCAATGTTTTCTTAGTCTTGTGCAAGATTAGCACGGTCAATTTACCCCGTCAACCATACCCGATTTTTTTAGTCGGGTTTGATTTTCAGTTAAACAGCGGTGTATTGAACTTGGATGTTTGGGCGGGCGGGACGCCCACCCCAAAAGGATTTGGCTTGTTTTCAGGATCGGGCTCTTAATCCAGATTGTCAGGCCCGCACGCGAGCCCGATCGATCTCAAGGATGATTTGCCGACGCAATTGTTACAAAACTTAATAAATCTTTTTTTGGCTCACAATTGGGCATTCGTGCGATCGAACACAACTACAAAACCTGGAATTTTTGATTAACCAACTTAGCCTACCCGCCGCTGACGGGGGGGATGAGTACAACTTCGTCGCCGTCTTGGAGGATGGTGTCGGGGGAGACGAATTCCAGGTTGATCCCGAAGCGGGTGCGATCGCGCCATTGTTCTAATTGAGGATATTGGGCGATCGAGCTTTCGAGCACTTGAGACACTGGGGTTTCGGGAGGAAGTTCTAATGTAAGTTCCGAAACGCCGTAGGCTTCACCGAAGGCGGCGAACAGTTTAACGGTGACGGTAATCGAAAAGTTAGACACGGCTGTTGAGTGCGATCGACGGTTTGGCAATTATCAACTACACCATACAATTAATTAGGAATTAGGCGCGCCGAGGCTTAGAATTGAAAGCGGCAACCTCTAGTTAAGTTTTACCCCATCGGGTAAAGATGATAGTTGATTGCAGCAAAAACTCTTAACAGGATTGTATGCCGATCGCTCTCACCAACCAGGCGTTAGAAGCAGTTAGCATCCACTTAGATGCAGCTAGCTAAGGTCTAGTTGGCTGCTGTTGAGGCTAATGCGAGAATAATTTTTGAGGATGCGGTATAGATACTTTACGGTAATTGTGGGAGAGTACAAAAAGCTCGCACTAAATTTAGCAGTCAACAACGCAGACAAGGCCCTGCCAACCCGCTTCTCCTGACTAAAAATCAGGTCATCTAGTGCGGCTCGGGATGGTCAAACCTTTGCCATGCTTAGCAAGCTAGCCGTTATATCTAAGAAGAATACTGAAGTTAACGCGATAGAAATATATGGCAAATAACGATTTTAAAGTGCTTCAAATTATTGAAGCTAAAGGCTGGTATGCCTTTGGGAGTACGAAGCAAAGCCAGCACGTTGAGAGATGGGTAAGACCTGTCGTGTGTTGGGTTTTAATAGAAGATAAAAAAAAGCGACGGGTTGTGACAGCTACCGCTAGCTATCAGATCCAGATTGACGACAAAGAAGTCGAGTTTTTTGCCCACGAAAGCGAAATTCAAGATCTGGAGAGTCTCCCGAAGTCTGTCTCGGTATCGGAATTTCTGAAAACAGAAGATTGAGAGAAGGGCAAAAGGAGCTGATTTAACAAGTTATTAATTATTCCTTAGTGATTCCTTAAACTTGCTGTCGGATTCTATTTCAATGAGAGGCAGAAGCTCTAGATTCGGGAGAGGGGCAGATGGGGACAGGGGGAGAATTTATATTTTTGCCTTGCCTTCTGCATCTTGTACCCCATGCCTGAAGTAACCCAAACAATAAAGAGGCCGGAAGATTGCTGGCAATGCCAACACGCTTCCGACCTTGCTGAATAACAGGGTATGCATATGTTTTTAAAGTATGGCAGGGAGGCTTTTGAGATATCAAGAGGACTATTGCAATCACCCACTTTTGCTTTCAGGCTGTGTTTGCAAGGCTGCAACTATTTTAGACTGAAAATTTGAAAATTGAGAGGGGGGATGGTTACAGGTTAAGGATTCTAGCTATTTATCTGTAGCGGGTGCTACAAAAAATGGTGGCATTTGCGGACGATCGCACATTCTCGCTAAATTGTTTGCACTCAAAGCTGAAAGTTCGATCGCCCGCTGCCACCGCTGCGACATCAAACCCCACTAGCAACAGGTTCACGCTTCTGCTGCGACATCCGCCGCCCCAGCAGGGCCATCCGTACGCCGCCTGCTGGCCCTAAAGTCACCCCTCGGCGTTTGGCCTGTACGGGCTTTTTCTCGGCCAATACCAGGTCGAAATTCCGCAAAATGGTTGCCAGCACGAGTTTCATCTCCAACTGCGCCAGCGCCAAGCCGATACAGCGGCGGCTGCCGCCTCCAAAGGGCAAATACTCGTAGGGCGAGAATTGCCTCTCCAAAAACCGTTCCGGTTTAAATTGCAGCGGTTCTGGATACAAATCCTCCCGTCTGTGGGTCAAATAAATCGAGCCGACGACAACCGTGCCCGGTTCGAGTTGGTGTCCCATCAGTTCCACGGGCGTGAGAACTTCTCGCGAAAACGTCAGCATTGCGACCGGGTAAATTCGCAGCGTCTCCTGACAAACTGCACTCAGGTAAGGTAAGCGGAAAATCTCCATCGGGTCGGGATTTTCTCCCAAACTGTCCAATTCTTGCAGCAACTTCTGGCGCACCGAGGGCAAGTTGTGAATCCAGTAAAACGCCCAAGCTAGGGCCGTTGCTGTGGTTTCGTGGCCTGCAAGCAGCAGCGTCATCAACTCGTCGCGCAATTCTTCATTGGTCATGGGTTGCCCGTTTTCGTCGCGGGCGGCCATCATTAAGCTGAGAATGTCGGTGCGGTTGGCGTCTGGTTGCAGCCTGCGTTCTTCAATTTCGGCATATATCAGATCGTCAAGTTTCTGCTTCCGCTGTTTCATGCGTCCCCAAGGACTCCAAGAGCCCCAATCTTGCTGCATCCAGCCGAAAAACAGCATACTCGATCGCAACGGAGAACCAGTCATATCCAGGACTGAGGTAAGTAGGGGCTTGATCTCTTCCAACCGCGGCCCGTCATCCAGGCCGAAGACAGCTTGTAAGATTACCCGCATGGTGACTTCCTGCATGGCGCTGCGGGCCACAAAAGCTCGATCGACCGACCACTTGCTGGCCACATCTTGAGCGATAGCGCAAATTAGTTGGCCGTAATTCCGCATCCGTTCCCCGTGAAAAGGTGGCATCAATAATTGGCGCGATCGTTTGTGCCTTTCTCCTGAGAGAAGAATCATGGATTGTTCTCCCATCAAGGGTTTTAGGAGGCTGTTCAGACTGCCTGGAGCGTGAAACGCGCTGCTATTGAGCATCTCTTGGACAGCTTGGGGGTGGTGGATCATCACCCAGGGTTTCCCGTTGTTCACTTGAGCTGTGAAAATGTCGCCGTATTGTTTGGCACATTTATCCATGTATCTCAGCGGATCGCCGATCCATTGAATTAGCTGCACAAGGGGTGGAGCTTTGGGGCCGTTAGGTAGTGTCATAGGAATTACCGGGGTTTGGGTCACAGGACTTAGCAGTATCAACAAATCTCAAAGGATATGAAGGTTTGTTCAATCTCTCCCAACCCTTGTTTTTCAGGGGAGAATTGCGTAAGTCCCATCTCCAATAATTTTAATAGCTTATTCTCGAACGGTGCTCAAAATATCCTCTCCAAGCTCTGTAAAACGAACAGTTTTGATTTGCCAAGGAGCATAACTGGTTAAAGTTTGGCGCACGCCCCCGAACAAACCTAACATCTGACAACTGGACAGATTTTGCAATTTCTGCCGTGAACTTCCCGATGCACGAAGATCCACGGTAGCTATTCCGAGGTTGCGATCGATCTTGAGGCGATAACCAGCCAAACCAAGACTATCGAAAATCTGCTGCTTTAACACTTCATTAACCGCCGATGACATTAATTGGTTCTCTGGGCCTGTAACTGTTTCCGGCTTCAGAGTTTGACACAAATTATCTACCTTATAAACCGTAACGGTGGCAGTATTTTCTGAGAGGGCAGCACTGCCTAAAACTGAGGTAACAGAGTGAGAAGGCTGCCTTAATTGACTCGATCGAGCCTCAATTTGATTTCCCGTTAGCTGTAGGTGTTGGAACTGACGGGCGCTTGATGAGAGTTGCCTCTGGTTTTCGGTTGAGGTAGCTGCATCAGAGCTAGAACAACTGCTACCGCCCATCAAAATTAACCAAACGCTTAAATATCCTAACTGTTTGCAGATACGGTTCATTGTTTTTAATACTCTACTAAACGTCAGTGTATGGAGGGTGAATTTTGGTGGTAGAAAGCACTTAGACCCTGATTACACTCACTTAGAAGTATTTCCCGCAGTACGGAGATGAAAACAAGTTAAGAGTTCTTGTTAATACCTGGATTTTAGTGTTAGATCAGGTAAAAGGGGTTTAACCCCTCAGGGGTGTAACCTAGCAGTTTACCTGTCTCAGCAGATCAAGCTCGCGACCCAGCTCGTCAGTGATATCAAATACCTTGTCAGTGGTGTGATGTACCGTTGCAACTCGACCTATTCCAAGGTCTGAGGTGAAAAGCCTCTTTCCGGTTGGTAACAGCCTGAGTTTGATTAGTAGTAATGAGGACAGAATTGCGACTGGTGCGCGCATTTTAAGGTCGGCTTCGGAGCGCTTTTTTAACAGCGCCGAAATCGCGGTTAGAGGGAACGTGCAAGTCGCGAACAATATCAAAACTTACGCATCAAGAGCAAAGAAACCGGGTTGTTTAACCAGGCATAACGGCTGCAAGGAAGTGTTTTCGTAAAAAAACTGGTTTCAGGTCAAGTCGCGAATCACATCATTCCTCAGTCAGCGGATCTGTAACGAACAGGCGTGTCAAGGGTGTTATCGCAGCATTCGGTGATTTTTGTGCCGAATCTCATAAAACACAGTGAAAAAATCATGAAACAGCAATTATGGACAAAAGTTTTGGCGGCAACAGCGATCGCCCTCAGCGGCCTGACGGTTGCTTCTGGACCGAGTTACAGTCGGCGAGCACCGGGGGAAAGTGGATTTTGGTGCAGTATCTCGACCGGTGTGCCGGTGACTGTGTACAAAAACCCTAAAGGTGCCGTAGAGCCTTGGATTGAGTGGACTTCCGATTATTTCTCCGGTTCAGGCTACGATCCGGCAACTCGGTGTCAATTAGTCAGTCAACGCCTCGAAACCTATCGCCGCCAACGGGTGCTCAAGTATATTACTGCAGGCCAGATGAACGGCCAGAACGTCATCTGCACGGCGAATCAAGTCAATGGGCTGTGTCAAAATTTGATTTATACCCTCAGACCCGGCCAAGACCCGATCGGCTCTTTGTATAATTTGTTGGCTTGGCGCCAAGGATATGTCGGGATGCCGTCTTTTGATGAAACAAGTAAAATTCCTTACATTGATGTCAGCGAAAAGCTAGGGGAAAACATGGATGATGAGGCGCAACAGTCCTCTTTTTCCCCGCCGTCCGGACAGCCTTAAAGATGGGCAAATTTTCCATCCCGTTACCAATTCCAAGGGTTGAGGTGGAAAACTTGGCGCATCAAACAGCAGTGAGCATCCAGACCGGGAAATCTTCTGGTTCCGGGACGATCGTCCGGCAGGAGGGGCAAACCTATACGGTGCTGACTAACTGGCACGTTGTGGCTTTCAACAGGGGCGATCGCACAATTCTCACCGGCGACGCCCTGCTCCACCCACCGCTGGGAGTTCCGAGGCTGCTGGGCGATAGCGAGCGGGCGATCGTTCTGTTTCGCAGCGCGAACGAGTATAAAATAGCACTATTCACCCTTGAACCCGGAGCGGTGTCTGAGCCAGTGTTGGCAGTTGGCTTTCCTGCGGGTGCTGAGGTTGGGGCTTTGGCGGTGACGCTGGCTTCGTTTCGGTGCCGCTACCCAAATCTTTGCCTCAAGGTTATAGCTTGGGCTATACAAATGAGGTTAAAATCGGCATGACTGGCGGCCCGATTTTTAATGCCAAAGGTTTCTGGGTGGGGATTAACTGTAGGGGCAAGTATCGAGATCCAAATTTTGGCGTCTATGCTTTTGAAGATGGAAGTCAGGAACCCCATAGCTAAAGCTAGGGGCTTGTAGACTGTCCGGCTCTTCGAGCGGGATGGAACAAGCCAAACCTTCCCCTGGCTAAGTCCTTTGAGGACTCCGTTTTTTGAGTCATGACACCAACGAATGCGTAGCCAGTTCGTTGCTCTGTCGCTAAAAGTTAAACAGTTCTAACGGGTTAAGACAGTGCTTTTAGCCGAACAAGCTCATTAAACATTGCCGAGGCTAACATTACACGCAAGTAGAAGAGACGCAAAAATGTCTAATTTTATTTTTGTGCTAGACACTAAAGGGCGACCACTATCACCCTGTAAACCAGGAGTAGGGCGTTCATTACTCAAAGCAGGTAAAGCATCGGTTTTCAGACGATTTCCCTTGACGATAATTTTGAATAAAGAGGTTGACGCAAGTCCTAAGCCGTTAGAACTCAAACTCGATCCAGGTTCTAAAACTACTGGTATTGCCATCAAACAGAGCGACAAGATAATCTTTGGAGCCGAACTACAGCATCGAGGACAACAAATTAAAGAAGCACTGCTGTCTCGTCGCCAACTCAGGCTCCGAAGGCGCAATCGCAAAACTCGGTATCGTCAGGCGCGATTCCTCAATCGCACCCGTCCTGATGGTTGGCTAGCTCCATCCTTACAACATCGGGTCGAAACAACACTCACATGGGTTGGCAAGTTGATTCGATTTGCACCCATTGCCAGCATTGTTCAAGAGCTAGTGCGGTTCGATTTGCAACTAATGCAAAACCCTGAAATCTCAGGCGTATTGTATCAGCAAGGAGAATTGCAGGGTTACGAAGTCCGCGAGTATCTCTTGGCAAAATGGAATCGGCAGTGCGCTTATTGCTCGGTTGAAAATGTACCGTTTGAGATTGAACACATTCAACCTAAGTCAAGAGGTGGTTCTGACAGGGTTTCCAATTTGACGCTTGCTTGTCACGATTGCAATCAAAAGAAAAGTAATCAGGATGTTCTGGCATTTCTAGCGACTAAACCCGACGTGCTAAATCGCATTCTCAAACAAGCAAAACAACCACTCAAAGATGCAGCAGCAGTCAACTCAACCCGATGGGCGCTGTTCAATGCACTTAAAGAAACGGGATTGCCCGTCACTACTGGTACGGGCGGGCAAACTAAGTTCAATCGCCATCGATTAGGGTTGCCCAAATCGCACTGGCTTGATGCTGCGTGTGTAGCCAACTTAGACACACTCGAAGTCTTAACCTCAAAGCCGTTACTGATTACAGCAAAAGGGCATGGGACACGACAGATGTGCGGTACAAATAAGTATGGCTTTCCTACTCGGCACAAGTCCAGAGTGCAAATCCACAAAGGGTTTCAGACTGGCGATCTTGTCAGTGTAACCGTTACCGCAGGGAAGAAAATCGGCTGCTATGTAGGGCGGGTTCTCTGCCGTGCTTCAGGTAGTTTTGATATCGTAACCAAGTCTGAAAGAGTGGCAGGTATTGGTCACAAATATTGCAGTCCAATTCACAAAAAAGATGGCTATAGCTACGCATTTTGAAGAAAGGAATTTCAAGGCGACGGTCGTCGCTGCCGCTTTCCTCCCCAAGTCGGTCGCCAGGGGCTTCTCGCTCGTTTTTTTGTGAATAACAGCGGAATTATTGGAGAAAATAATTAAATCCAGTTGGGGAATTCCCATTAGTATATATTTGCAGTTCGCCTCGTTTCATCTAGGGAGTTATCGATGAATGTGTGGAGTTTGCGGTTTGACGCGCTAACAATCATCTTGACAGGTGCATTAACAGTGACGGCGGTTGTCAGCCAACAATATGCTGCCTGTGCCAAAACAGCCGAAGAAATTGCCCAGCTAGCGACCTTGACAACTGTGGAAGTCAACAATACGCTGGGTTTTTTTGCTAGCGGATCGGGAGTAATTATTGCCAAACAAGGTAATATTTACACTGTTTTGACAGCTAATCATGTGGTGGCAAGCCTCGCTCAAAAATACAGCATTCGCACTCATTTAGAGAAGGATTATGCTGCGATTAGAATACAGCGCCTACCAAAAAATGACCGCGATATAGACTTGGCTTTGATACAGTTTCAGAGCCGAGAACAGTATCCAGTAGCACCAATAGGCGAGTCAGAACGTGCTGTTGTCGGTTCTGCTATTTACGTTTCTGGCTATCCGCTGCCAATTTCGGGATTTGAACGAAAACTTGAGTTTACTGCTGGTATCATCTCTTCTCGCTTGGGCAGCGCCTCATCAGGGTATCGTCTGCGCTACCAAGCTGTAACCAGGCGCGGGATGAGCGGCGGGCCTGTATTTGATGCTGATGGCAGGGTGGTAGGAATTCACGGCCAGGGGGATACTGTTGGCACAATTAGGAGTCAGTGGAACGGTCAGATTGAGGAGATTAAAACGGGATTGAACGCGGCAATCCCGATCGATGCTTTTAGGGAGTTGCTTTCACAAAATAAGCGTAACGGCTTTGATATTCTCAGCAATCTTTCTATCAGCAGCGCCTCGGATCAAAACCAACCGAATCTGGGTTATGGAGGATTTGTGTGCGATACCTCGACGGGCGAGCCGGTGACTGTGTATCAAAATCCGCAAGGGTTCAGGGAGCCTTGGATTCGCTGGAATTCTAATTTCTTTTCTAGTTCGGGCTACGATCCTCTAACTCGCTGCCAACAAGTGACTCAGCGCCTTGAGAATTATAACCGCAATAAACAGCTAAATTATGTGACTGTGGGTATGGTAAATAACCAGAAAGCGATTTGCACGACTAGCCGCGTTAATGGGCCTTGCGAAGGTTTGATATATACGCTGCGCCGCGATCAAGATCCGACTCCTGCACTGAGCAGTTTTTTTGTTTGGCTGCGGAATCAAAAGGCTGTGCCTTCTCTTTCTGAAAGCGGTACTGTGCTTTATATAGATGTTCGGGAACGGCTGGAACAATTTTAGATTGGGGATTTGAGATTTGAGATGGATTAGTAATGCGTAAACACAGAACCCCGGCTTATGAAAAAAGTCGGGGTTCTCAAACAACTACTTATTAGCTGAAAAATTGAGATATTTTACTTATTTATCACTGACATAATAGAACTCATGATTTTTTGGAACACGGAAGCTATAAAATTACTCTTACATTAATCCAATTCAAATTTTTCAGGTATCAAGCATGACAGCAACTACCCCGCAGGCAACGTCAGCAACGCCCGCTTTTTGTGAAGGCATTCAATATTTTTCTGAAACAGTCCCTGGTTTTGACACTTACGGGAAAGCACCTGCGATCGCCGAGGGGAGCAAGTCGATCGCCGATCCTGCCGATCCCGTCGCCGTCTTTCAAACGATGCTGGGAGCAGACGCCCTGCGCTACCTGACGCTGCAAGTCACCGCCAGCAAGGCATCGGGACATCCGGGGGGTTTTGCTAGCCAAGCTGAGGCTTATGCCGCTTTGGTGATGCTCGGACACAAGAACATTGTCACCGAAGTCGGCCATCACGCGCCCGGCTTTTACAGTGCCATGTTTCTCGATCGATCTTTGGAGGATATGGGAATTTTCAACGTGCAGCAAGTGCGCGATAAATTCCGAGAAAAAGACGGTTTGTTAGGACATCTTTCCGGTTTCATTCCCGGCCTTTTAGCACCTGCCGGTCCCCTCGGACAAGGGCAGCATTTTGCAATGGCTGGAGCGCTTTTGCACCGCGAAAAACTGTTTGCTTTCACAATGGGCGACGGCGGCATGGGCGAACCCTACCCGATGAGCAGCATGGCGCATTTCCACACTGCTTATCCCAAAGCTACTAACTTTTTGCCTGTATTGGTTTGGAACGGATATTCTCAGGAACATCACAGCATGGTTTCGACTAAAACTAATGCTGAAATGATTGCTTATTGGCAAGGTAACGGTTTTGAAGAAGTTATCTTAGTTGATGCTAAGCAATTTGACGATAAAAATCAACCGGAAGATTATGTTGACAGCACTGCTTTTTCGCTCGAACAGCGCATGGCATTTACCAAAGCTGTTTTACAAGGAGTTGACAAAGCGGCAAAATCTGCTCTCGGTGGCAAATTAACTGCGTTTATTATCAAACAGTTGAAAGGTGCCGGCGTCCACGCGCGCGGAGCAAAATCTCACAACCTTTATCCGAAAGATACGCTGGATGCTCCGCACATTATCAGTGCTTTAAAAGAGCGCGCTTTGACTGCTGCTGCTTGGGATCTGGTGCGGACAAATGCTGAACGTGCGGGCGGCGGGCCGGCGGCGAAAACAGTTGTTACTGAGTTTACATTGCCGCTGCCAGATTTAGGCGAATTGCCTTTGGAAGAATTTGCAGTTGGGGGAGAAGCGAAGATTTCGACAACAGCAATGGGACGTTTGGTAGGGAAAGTTGGCGAGAGCGATCGTACTTTTATTGTCACTAATGCTGACGGCAATGAAGCCTCGGCAATTGCCAATATCAACCAAGCTCTCAAAATTATTCACCCGACGACAGATGACCTGTACAATCAATCGCCAAACGGCCAAGTTTACGAACCTTTGAGCGAAGATGCTTGCGCCGGTTTAGCCGTAGGTTTATCGCTATTCGGAGCGCGGAGTTTGTGGTGTTCCTACGAATCTTTTGCCATTAACGGTTTACCAATTTGGCAAACTGTAACCCAAGCAATGGCAGAATTGCGCCGTCCAACTCCGGCAACTGTCACCTTATTTACAGCAGGTGCATTGGAACAAGGCCGTAACGGTTGGACGCACCAGCGGCCGGAAATTGAGGCTTATTTTGCGGCGATGATGCGGAACGGAAATGTGTTTCCTTTGTTTCCACCGGATGCTAACAGCATTCAAGCTTGTTACGAGTGGGCTTTGACTGCTAAAAATAAGGGAGTTGTGATTACTGCAAGCAAGTCGCCACTGCCAATTCGCACTACTTTTGAACAGACTCGCCAAGGTTTACAAGACGGTGCAATTGTGCTGCACGAAATAGCAGGAGATAAGACAGTTGTGTTTGCAGTTGTCGGTGACATGACGTTAATGCCAGTGTTTGAAGCGGCGGCATTTTTGGAAACAGAAGGGATTGGAGTGCGGATTGTTTCTGTTGTGAATCCTCGGCGTTTGTATCGTGCTAGCGATGTTGCTTGGGATACCTGTTCGGAAGCTGACGGCGGCTTTTTGAGCGATGATAAATTTGCTGAATTGTTTGGCGGAGATGCTTTGATTGGCGTGACAGGCGGTGCTTCTGGGATGTTGGAACCTGTGATGCTACGGAGCAATTGCAAGCGGGATACTTTCGCTTGGAAGCGGGGGGAAACTACTGCTAGTGCTGGTCAGTTGATGGCGTTTAATGGGTTGACTGCTGAGGCGTTGACTAAAAGGGCGATCGAGCTAGTTCATTAAGTTAGAATGTGAGTGAATGCCCCTGCCTGGTTTGTGCTGGGTAGGGGCTAGTAATATTTAAAATAGGATGGTGATACCTGTGACTGCACAACTTTTAGAAGAAAGAGGTACGCTTGCAGAACAGCGATTGCTTCTCCCCGGTTATTATACTTGGGAGCAATTTGAGGATCTCGAATCTTTGATGGCAGACTCTCCGGGTTTGCGGATAACTTATCTTGATGGGTGGATCGAGTTTATGACAGTGGGCGAAGAACACGAACAAATTAAAAGTGTTTTGGCTATATTTATAGGACTTTACTTTTTTGAGAAAGGGATTAATTTCATTCCTGTAGGGAGTGCAACTCGCAGAGACCGGGCAAGAGATGTATCATTTGAACCAGACGAGTCTTATTATATAGGTTCAAGAAAAGAGCATCCCGATTTAGCCGTGGAAGTAACGATTACTAGCGGTAGCACAAATAAACTCGCTAAATATCTGCGACTTCGGATTGCTGAAGTTTGGTTTTGGGAAAATAATCGGCTTGCTGTCTATCGGCTGCGGGAGGATGATTACGAGCAAGTTTCAAGAAGTGAGTTTTTGCCGGAGTTGGATTTAGCATTGTTGGTACGCTGCGTTTTAATGCCTTCAATAATTGAGGCAAGGACAGAGTTTCTTAATGGAATTCGGCAACTGGGTTGAATGCTGAGGAGTTGGTAGAAAGTGCGATCGTCTACGAGGGCTTCGCTAACGACTTGATTGGTTAAGCTAAAATGTGACAGACAACCATTTGCTCTCACAAACAACCTTTACGCGATCGGCTCTAAGGATTTGTTAGATTGGTAGGTGTAAAGTTACTAAGCTCAAAAATATAAAAATTTATACTGGACTTCCCCCGTAAATATGTAATAAAATATCTAAAACCTTTACCAATTATAGGTTTCAATTTTTGAGTGAAAAAACTGTACCCAAGTTAAAGCAATAGCCGTTTTGGCGATCGCGCAGAACGCAATAGATTCAATATAATTGGCGTAAGCTTGCAGGCGTGAATAACCTACATGGCTACAGAAATTTTACTCAACAATGGAAACTTTTGCAATGATAGGCTTTTGAGCCTATGTAAGTATATTTGCAGGGGGAAGTCCAGTTTATAGGTTTTATATTAAATCTTTATGCTGAGGGGAGAATTTATTCGGAATTTTTTCTTATTTTAATGTTAGATAACTTGGCTTTTTTAGCTACTAATTTGGCTATAGTTCTAGAAGTTTTGCTGCGGCAGAACATCAATGTTTTGTGAAAAATTGGTATTAATTTTATTGTTTTTTTCCCCACAAGCCATCAACCAAAAACTCATCATCGATCGATCGCCCGCAGCGACAAACTCATCCCGCGAAACCAGATAGCTTTCTATTTCAGACTCCGAAATCAACCCTTGTTTGACCATTTGCAAAATGGGCCCGGAGTCTAGCAAAGGTTGAAACGCTTCAATTCCAATTAAATCGCTGTGGCTGACAACCGCTTCTAAATCAACGCTACAAAACCCAGCTTCTTTGAGAATGTGGCACAAATTTCGCCCGACGCATAAATTGCCGCCCCGCGATGCCATCACCTGTTTGAATTTCTCCCGGACAATCTCGACTGACAGGGGTGGATTTGTCAGCCAAAACAGATCCGCATCGCTGTCGATAATCACCAGTTTGCCGCCCGGTTTCAAGATGCGGAATATTTCTCTAGCTGCTGCGACGGGATCTGGGAGGTGAACGAACAGCAAACGGGCGATCGCAAAATCGAAAGTGTTATCATCCAAACCAGTATCCGCCACCGATGCTTGGATGCGATCTACTCTATCGCCGCCTTTGTCCTGCAAATATGCTACTGCTTTTTCGTGCAGTACCGGGTCGATTTCTACCGCTGTTACCGAACTGTTTGGCAGCAATTCTAACAGTTTTTCGGTGAAAAATCCCGGCCCGCTACCAGCTTCCAAAACATTCATCCCGTCGGCTAAACCGAACCAAGTTAAATTGCGCGCTTCCTTTTCCCAACTGAGGAGGACTTGATTTTTTAACCGCTGGATTTCTGCGTCAAGTTCCAGATTGTACGTGCTTGCTTGATACGAACCTTCTGCTGCCATAAAATCATCCTTTTTCCTGCTTCGAGACCTAGATTATAATAGAACTGCGCTTTAGCGCAATTCTCGTTGCGGACATCCACAACCCCAGTTGGCGGACAGATGCAGGACGAGAGCCAGGTAATTCCTCTATTGTAAGAAGATGACCGAGACGATTTTAGATTGGGGATTTTGAATGAGAATTTCAGCGGTTTAAAGCCCCTAGTTTCAACTAGGTCACAAATCGAAAATCGTAAATTCCAAATCTAAAAGGGGTGGACGGATTACCTAAACTGACGATGTTGTGTGGCAACGAATCAATTATGCCCCAGACTTTACCTCAACCAGAGAAACGAACATTTTTAGTTGTGGATGACCATGCGATGGTGTTAGGTGGCACGCTTAACATTCTGAAGCAAGAATATCCAGAGGCAGACATTCTGACGGCTCCGACGGCTCAGGCAGCCCTTGAGCAAATAGCGCAGACGACCCCGGATTTGGTGATTGTGGATCTGGTGATGCCAGAGACGATCGGCGAAACGGCTCAAGCAAATTCAGGGCTTCAACTCCTCAAAACGTTGATGGAGCAGTATCCGAGCCTGAATATTGTGGTGCAGAGTGCCCATGTTCGGACTTTAGTTTGGCTGAAACCGTCGATCGACAATCACATGGGCGGCTTCACAGTTGTCGATAAGAGCCAGCCGATGAAAGACTTGCTGGCAATGGTTGATTGGGCGCTGCACGAGCGGATTTATACACCCAGAGAGATCCGCAATGGGCTGCAACTCAAACCCGCCTGGATGCAGGTGTTGCAATTTGCTTTTCAAGAGAGCTTGCAGGATACTGCGATCGCCAAACGGATGAATGTTTCTGAACGCACTGTGCAGTATTACTGGACTAAAATTCGAGATGTGCTAGAGGTGTATCCTGATGATGATAAGAATCTGCGGATTCAAACGGAAGTTCGAGCTAGAGAAGAAGGATTGATCGATTAGTGAAGCGCGATCTATGGCAAGCAGTGAAAGCGGGTGTCACGACTTGGGGACGAGGAGGGCTTCCAGGGGTGATGGTGATTGTCGCTGTGACGATCGCTCGATTGACGGGTGCGCTTCAGTTTTTGGAGTTGGTGACGCTCGATCGATTTCTGCGCCTGCGTCCCCCTGAGCCAATGGATGAAAGGATTGTAATTGTGGGTATCACCGAGGAAGATATTCAACGCGCCAGAACTTATCCGATTTCCGATCGCGAAATTGCCGATTTACTCAAACGGTTGCAAACGTATCGACCGATCGCGATCTGGCTGGATATTGTCCGCAATCTTGCGGTTAAACCGGGTGATGCTGAACTAACATCGGTGTTTCGCAGCAGCAAGAATGCGATCGGAGTGGAGATTGCTTTGCCCGATCGCAGTGGCTTTATCGTCGAACCTCCGCCCGCGCTACCACCCGAACAGGTTGGCTTTGCAGATACCATTCTGGATGACGATGGCTATCAGCGCCGCAGTTTGTTAGGCGCTCACAACCCCCAGCAGGAATACCGTTTTTCGTTTCCCCTACGGCTGGCAGAAAGCTATCTCGCGACAAAAGGAATTGAGCTAGAAAATGGAATTCGCGATTCAGACGCGAAGCGCTTTGGCAGCATTGAATTGACCAGAGTGCAGTCAAACTCTGGCGGATATGTGGGGGCGGATGCAGGCGGCAACCAGATTTTGCTGAATGTTCGCAGCGGGACAATGCCATTTCGCGTGCTTTCTCTGGCGCAAATCAAAGCGGAACCGGTCAACCCGGATTGGATTCGAGGCAAAATTGTGCTGATTGGGATGATGTCTTTTAGCGCGAAGGATTTGGCAAGTTCAGGTGCGATCGCAGGCATCAATCCAGGACGGATTTACGGAGTCGAAATGCAAGCCCACGCTACCAGCCAGATCGTTAGCGCGGTGCTCGATCGGCGACCTTTGCTTCAGGTTTGGGGAGATGGCTGGGAAACGCTCTGGATTGCGGTCTGGGGACTCTTGGGGATGAGTTTGGGACGATTTCTGCGATCGCCCTGGAAAATTTTGATCGGGCTCTTAGTCGCCAGCATTAGCCCGATCGCGCTCTGTTACTGGCTGATTCTTTTGGGATGGTGGGTGCCGATCGTGCCTGTGTTGCTCGTACTCGTGTTGAATGGGGCTGGGTTGACGGCAGCGTTATTTTATCGCCACGAACAGGAACTCCGACTGCGGTTGGAGGAACGTCAGTTTGCGATCGAGCAGACCTTTAATGCAATTCATAGTGGGCCCTTACAAACATTGGTGGGAATTTTGAGAACTGCTCAAGAACAAGCAACACCGCCGTTATTTCTACCGGAGTTGCAACGCTTGAATCAAGAATTGCGGGCAGTTTACGGCTCTGTGCAACGAGACGCGATCGCGGATGAACCGCATCTCCGCATGGGAAGTGCGATCGAATTGGCCCTGCAGGCTCCATTGCATGAATTGCTCTACAAGGTCTATTCCAACACGCTCGAACAAGAATTGCCCTACCTCAAAACGATCAAATTCAAAATTGTGCAGTTCGATCCCTTGAACACCTCGCATCTGCGGTTGGAACACAAGCGAGCACTCTGCCGCTTTCTGGAAGAAGCGCTCTGCAATGTCGGGAAACACGCGATCGAAGCTACTCGCTTGACTGTAATTTGCACTCAGGAAGGCGATCGGCAGGTGATTCGGGTGGCGGATAATGGTAGGGGGAAACCGTCTCCTTCAGAAACGCTTAGCTTGGCTGAAAAGGATCGAGACAAGGAAATAACCGAAGATCCAAACCCTAAACTTCAACCTTCAGGATTAGGAACCCAGCTTGCAAAGAACTTAGCCAAACAGTTAGGCGGAGCATTTCGGCGCTACCCGAATCAACCGAAGGGGACAGTGTGCGAGTTAACCTGGCCAGCAAAACGGCAGTGGTTCTGGTAATTGGTTGGGTTCACCCTTGTCAAATCGGAGCTAATTGAGATGAGATATTGCACCATTTTCAATAAGGCGTTTATGAACGGGCAGGATGCCCGTTCCACAAGAAATTCACTCTTTGTGGAACGGGCTTCCTGCCCGTTCTTGAGAATGATCCAAGAGCTTAGATATCACGATCGACAACACGGCAACTCTGGATAGGGCAATGCCCAAAGCGTGTCAACTTAAGCTGTCAGTCCACCCAGTCCTCCCGCCCACCCGGCAGTCCTCAGCGGGAATGAATTCCCTGTCTCATAGCGAAAGTCCTCTCAAAGAGGACTGAAGAACTCATACCATTTTTTTAAAGATGTGATAGACTTATGTAAGAAGTAAAGGAGCCAATGAAAATGTCTGGTCGCCCCAACAT
>NZ_JAUBTB010000057.1:0-50436 GCF_036704965.1 Microcoleus sp. F10-B2
TTCTAATGTCATATCACGCTATGGCAAACACTTCTCTAATCATAACGTACTCTGATCCTTTCCTTCAGGGCACTACCGTTTTTTATAGACCATCATATTTTTGGCTTTTTGTCAACCTCTTTTACTGGACTGGCGCTCTAGGCGGGTTTACTCTCATCTCGGATTTGTATTAGAGAGAAAGTCTGAACCCGCCCAAAAATTTACTTTTTGGCAATCCTTTCGGTAAACGCGCAACTGGCTTTTTTTCACGCTCGCGGTTATTTTACAGGAATAAATATTATCCAATATTTATGCAACAATGCTGCCGTCAGGCATGATTGTTCTTTTCAAAAGAGCTTCGCCCAGATTAGCTCCCGCCAAGTTCGCACCTCTGAGATTTGCCCCGGTCAAATTCGCCCCTCTCAAATCAGCTTTGCCGAGGTTTACCCACCGAAAATCGGCAGCGCTCAACTCTGCAAAACTGAGATTTGCCCTGAAAAGATATGCTCCAGTGAAGTGAGCTTCTCCGAGGTTAGCTTTAGAGAAATTCGCTGCATAACAATGTGCTTCAATCAATTCGGCTTGAGGGAGATTGGCTTGACTGAGATTAGCACAGTTGAAGTTTGCACCGATCGCATTAACTCGAAACATCACCGCACCGATTAAATTCGCATCACCTAAATCAGTTTGTTGGAGATTGGCACCGCTAATGTCCGCCCCAATTAAATTAGCACCGCTCAAATCAGCTCCTCTGAGGTCAGCCGCTTGGAGGTTTGTGCCAGTTAAGTTAGCTTTAATCAAATTAGTTTCTAACAGTTGCGCTCCGGAAAGATTTGCTAAACTGAGGTTAGATTCGGCGAAGTTTGCCGCAATTAATTTAGCCTTAAACAAGTCGGCTTTACAAAGGTTCGACCGCCAAAGATGCGCTCCTCTGAGATTTGCTTGTGCGAGATTAGCTTCGCTGAGATCCGGTTCTAGATTCGGGTTGAGATTTCTCCACTCAATCCAAGTAACTGCACCTTTTTTCAGGAGCGCTAAATGCTGTTTGTTTGCCATAATTACATCTCCTTTAACGGCTATTCCTTGCGACCAAAAATTGCTGGATTTTCCCTACCAGCCACGCTTTCCACCGCCGCAATTGCTGCCTGGGAACCTGCTATAATATCTCGTTCTGCGCCGCCGAGGTAAAGCCGTCCGAAACTACCGACAGCCTGAACCTCTAAGATGTTAATAGATGCGCCTTTTTCTGCTTCATTGGCCGCCAGCGCTGCATAGGCCGCCGGTTCTACTTCTAAGACGTAAAGCGTTTGTCCCGCCAGCAGCAACTGTCCGCGGCGGGTGCGGTTAATTAATTGTGTTTGGTGGGCGTCAATATTGCGAATAATTTGACTGGAAATCACTCGCGGTTTGATACATTCTTCTCTGCGGACTCCGATGAATTCTAGAATTGCTTTACCTGCGGCCCGCGTTTCCCCCTGCTGACTCGAGTGTACTTCCAGAAGGCCGTACAAGCGTTCGACTATCTGCACTCCCGGGCGCACGGAGGCAGATTTGAGGGCGACATCGGTAATTCGGTTAATTTCGATACCGGGCGAGATTTCTATCCACAGCGACGCATCCCCCGGCAGCGGCAAGAATCCGGCGGCGACTGTACCGATGTATGCTGCGTGCTGCGGCTGCAAATTGTCTAGAAATACGTAGCTGCGTAGCTCTATTCCCAAAAGTTTTTATCTCCGTCGATCGAGTTCCAACTGTTCTCTGTGCAATTGTTTGTGCAATATCTGAGTTTACCTTTTTTTGTCAACAACACCTTGTCTGTTGTCGGGAAATGCCGGAGTGCCTCACAACCTAGTGAGGTGCCAGACCCGCGATTTCTAGTGCCCGAGTGCCTCCGCGAGCAATTTTTAATTTCGTGCGCCTGCTAAAAATTTGATATCAATCTGTAGTTATACGTGGAACTTAGCAATGTTTACTGCTAGAGGTGGATTTAACTTTAAAAGCCGATCGATATAGTTGTGATAGTTAAAGATTTTTCCCAACGCAGAGAGCATTTGAATTATGAAACGTTCTGATTTATCCAAAGCAATCGGTGCAGGTATTATAGCTGCTGGTTTAGCCATAGCACCAGCTCATCTGCCTGCTTCTGCTCAGACAGATACAACTGGCGGTACTAACAGCACCACCACCACAACCACTCCTCGCTCCGATGTCTACAATACAGAAACCGATCGCGATTTTGATTGGGGATGGTTGGGATTGCTAGGCTTGTCTGGTTTGTTGGGTTTGATTCCCCGCAAACGCGAAGAAAATGTCCGCTATACCACTACAACTGGCGACCGCGACCCCGCCGTTCGCACCGACTACCGCTAAGAATCGAGTCTTAGGGCTGTGGGCATGATGCAGGGACGGGATGTTTTAACCTGTCCGACCAGCACAAATAATCATCAAAAAACCTCCATCGGTGGGGTTTTTTTGTTTGACATGATGCGCGATGGAACGACAATAGCACCCTCAAAATCAAGAGACATAGGAGTAAAAAGCAAGTCTTGAACCTGCAGGATGCTTGTTCCACAATTATGGGAGATGTCTAATCAGACATAACCAGACTTAAGATTACTGATATCAAATCCGGTAGCATCGGAATTGTCGCGGGCGGGGGCGGGTTTATTATATTGTAGATTATGGGCAATTATTGTTGGCAAACCCGCCCCTACAAAATTTAACATCATACAAGTCCAAGTCAAACGGAAATAATATTACCTCTTCCTTTCTTCTTCCCTTCTTCCTTCGCGTTCTTTGCGTCTTCGCGGTTCGTTAAATAAAGACTTTTCAGACACAAAAAGACCTTAAAAAATGTTTTTGCCAGAACGGTCAAGCAAATCCAAAATCGCCTGCACCAACTTGTCGGGCTCTAAAGGCTTAGCAATGTGGCGGTGGAACCCCGCAGCCAGGGCCTGCTGATAGTCAATTTCTCCAGCATAAGCGGTGAGGGCGATCGCCGGAACCAGTCCCCCTCGGTCGGGCGCCAGAGCCCGAACCTGCCGCAGCAACATATAACCGTCAGTGTCGGGCATTCCAATATCGCTCAACAGCAAATCCGGCACAGACTCAGCTAAAACCGCCAAGGCATCGGCGGCGTTAGCAACTGCTGTAACACTTGCCCCACAATCCTCAAGCATAAAAACCACCAAATCTCGCGCATCGGCATCATCATCCACCGCTAACACCCTGATACCGCTCAAATTGAAGGATTGTTCCGGCGGCGCAGTTCCCGCAGGACTTCTGTGAGGTTGCACGGGCATCAGGGGTATCCAGACGGTCAAGGTTGCGCCTTGGTCTTCGCCGGAACTGGCGGATTTCACCGTGCCGCCGTGGAGTTCGACGAGATGGCGGACGATCGCCAATCCTAAACCCAATCCGCCAAACTTGCGCGTCATCGTGCTGTCAGCTTGGCGGAAGTAGTCGAATACATAGGGCAGAAAATCAGGTTCGATACCTTTTCCGGTATCAGTTACAGTAATTTGGGCCAAGGTGTCAACCCGATCGAGAACGACTTGGATTTTGCCTCCCGGCGGGGTGAACTTGACGGCATTTGACAGCAAATTCCAGACTACCTGCTGAAGTCTCCCCGCATCCCCCAACACCGGGCCGAGATTCGGTGCAAATTGAGTGCTGATTTGAATCGATTTGACTTGGGCCGCCAGACGCACCGTTTCAATGGCAGCGCCGATGACCCCGGCTAAATCCACAGGTGCAATATTCAAGCTGACCTTGCCTTGCAAAATCCCCGACACGTCGAGCAAATCTTCGATAAGCTGGGTTTGCAGTTTGGCGTTGCGCTCGATCGTCTCTAAGGCGTAACGCTGCTTGTCCGGTGTCAGAATGTTCGATTGCAGCAGCTTCGTCCAGCCCACAATCGGGTTTAAGGGAGTCCGCAATTCGTGGGACAAAACAGCCAAAAATTCGTCTTTGACGCGGTTAGCCTGTTCTGCCTCTTCCCGCGCGGCCTTTTCCCGCGCCAGAAGGCGTTCCCGTTCCGCTGCGGCAAGTTTGCGATCGGTAATGTCAGTGTTGGTGCCGCACCAGCGCAGCACCTTGCCTCCACCGTCGCGAATCGGCACGGCGCGGGAGAGAAACCAGCGGTACGATCCGTCTTTGCCGCGCAAAGGGAAAGTATCTTCCCAGAGTTCGCCTGTTTCAATGCAGCGCCTAAATTTTTCGACAACCCGATCGAGGTGTTCCGGGTGCTGCACCTGCTGCCAGCCCCAGCCCTGCATTTCCTCTAGGGTGGTGCCCGTGTAGTCAAACCAGCGCTGATTGTACCAGAAAATCCAGCCGGTGGCATCTGTCATCCAGGCCAACTGAGCGATGTTGTCAGCTAGAGCGCGGAACCGAGCCTCGCTTTCGTGCAGCTCGTGCAGTGCTCGCGCGTGCAGGATCACCGTCCAGAGGCGAGCCACCACTTCTTGCATCAGCCAAACTTCATCGGGCCGCCAGTGCCGAACCACCTTTGATGTCACCAGCAAAAGAGCCACCCAGCGCCCTTCCTCAAGGCAGGGAACATCGACCAAAGCGCGAATCCACACGGCATCGTAGTTATCGAATAAAGGCGCTGTATGGGGGTAATTAGCGATATCTGAGATGACAAGTGTTTGACCTGCCATAGAGAGAGCTTTCAGTTCTGGGGTCTTAAAGTCTGAGATGGGATAGGTGCCGGCGGCGCTGGCAAGGTCGGACTGGTGCCAGTCTTGCCGGACAATTGCCCGATCGGCTTCTAAATCGATTTCATGCCACATGCAGCGATCGGCATTTAAATATTCTCCCAGACTGTGCATGGCTTCCCACATCATTTCTGCGGGGTCAGAGCGCTGCCGCAAGCGGAGTTCGAGCTCGGAGAGAAACTGCTCGTTGAGTTGGGCTTGTTTGCGATCGTGAATATCGGTATTCGTGCCGATCCACTCGACAACCTGGCCCCCCGCGCCGCGAATTGGCACGGCGCGGGACAAATGCCAGCGTTCCATTTGGTCTGCTGCCCGCCGCAGGCGCAGCTCAAGTTGATAAACTTCTCCGGTGATTTGACATTCTTGCCAGCGGGCAAAAGCTTCTGCCGCATCGGACGGCGGCACCAGGGACTCCCAATTGTTGTGAGCGGCTTCCTCGTAAGACATTCCCAGATATTCCAACCATTTTTGTTGATTGGTAAAACGAATTTCTCCGGCGGAGTCTACGTTCCAAATCAGGTGGGGCAGCGACTCAGCCAGGAAGCGAAAGCGGCGGTCGCTTTCTGCTAAGCTTTCTTCTGCTCGTTTGCGATCGTCAATATCAATCCCGATTCCCGCCCATTGCACCACCTGTCCCTTCCTGTCTTTGACGGGCACAAGTCGGGCTAAATGCCAGCGGTAGGTGTTGTCAAACCTGCGCACCCGACACTCAAATTCGTAGGCTTCCCCTGCTTCAATAGCCTGGGTGCGCGTAGCGACAACTGCTGGCAGATCGTCAGGATGAAATAAGTGCAGCACCGGCGCAGCCAGCGGCAATTCTGGCATCATGCCCGTATAGGTTTTCCAGTGTTGGTTGCAAAACTCTAACCTGCCGTCGGCAGTGTTGATCCACATTAATTCCGGGACGCCATCGGCGAGGGTGCGGTAGAGATTTTCGCTTTGCCGCAGTGCTTCTTCTATTTGCCGGCGCTCGGTTTTGTCCTGCATAATTTTCAGCAAACCTTGCACCTCGCCGGCGGCGTCGCGCAGGGGCCTCACCAGCCCGCTGCCCCAAAAGCGGCTGCCGTCTTTGCGGACGTGCCAGCACTCGTTTTCTGCCTTTTCCTGAGTCAGGGCGATGTGCCTTTCTGCTTCTGCCTTTCTAGCAGCAGAGTCTTCTGGGGTGAAGATGATTCGTCCGTCCTGCCCGACGATTTCAGCTTCGGTATAGCCCAGCAATCTCTGGGCGCCTGCGTTCCAACTGGTAACGTGTCCGTCGGTGTCGGTGGTGAAGATGGCGTAGTCTTTGGCACTGTCGAGAATCAACTGCAGGTGGGTTTCACGATCGCGCAGTGCTGCTTCTGCTTGTTTGCGTTTGCTAATGTCGGTTGTGAAGCCGACAACTTTGGTCGCTTCGCCTTGCTGGTTGCGGATCAAACAGGCGCGTTCCCAAACATCGATCCAGCGCCCGTCTTCGTGCCGGACTCGGTACTCGCTTTCGTAGCGCTCAACAGTCAAGAGTTCTGCCGTCTCGGCTTGGATGCGCGCCAAATCGACGGGATGGATGCGTTCTCTCCACCACTCTGGTGTTGTCTGTGCATCCTCTGAGCGGACACCGACGAGGGAGTACAGTCCCTCGGAACGGTAAACCGTGTTCGCTGCGAAATCCCACTCAAACACGATGCCGTCGATCGCCCTTGTGGCTAGCTGAAAGCGGTTGTTGCTTTCTTGCAAGGCGAGTTCGGTGATTTTGCGATCGGTAATTTCCTGTACCGCGACATTAATCCCGACAATCTCAGAGCCCCTGTCTTTGAGCGGCCACCAATTCTCCAGCCAAGTGCGAACAACACCGGGCTGAGCCTTGGTTTCACCCGTGAGTTCCAAATTCCGCATCGGTTCTCCGGTTTCGAGAACGCGGCCCAACAAAGGTTCGGCTGTGTCTGCCAACTCGGGGACAATTTCGCGCACGGTGCGGCCGATGTGCGCTTCGACGGACAAGCCGTTGATTTCTGCTAACTGCTGGTTGAGCCGCACGTACCGCAAATCTGTATCTAAAACGGCCAAACCGACGGGAGTTGTTTGGTAGAGCGACTCTATCTCTAGAAGTTGACGGCGCACGGTTTGCTCGCTCTCTTGTAGGGCGAGTTCGGCGTTTTTGCGATCGGTAGCGTCAAATAATACTCCGATAAACCGCACTGCTTCGCCTGCGGTGTCGTAGAGATAGCGCCCGAACGATCTCAACCAGCGGATTTCTCCGCTGTCGGCCCGGATGATGCGGTATTCGGGGGAGTAGAGCGATCGGGTTTGCCGAGCTGTTTCTATTGCCTCCAGGACTTGCTTTAAGTCGTCTGGATGCACGCAGTTTTGCCACACAGCCACGGTTGTTTCGCCGCTCGGTACCGGTTCGCAGCCCAAAATGCTGAAATGGGTCGCCGACCAAATTACTCGATTTGTTCGCACGTTTAAATCCCAGGTTGCCATGCCTGAGCCTTCGATGGCGATGCTCAAACGTTCTTCGCTTTGTTTTAAGGCAATTTCAGTTTGTTTGCGATCGCTGATATCTGTGAGGGTACCTACGGCCCGCACGGGATTGCCTGATTCGTCCCAAATTGCTCGCCCTCTAGCTAAAACCCATTTGTAGCGCCCGTCCCGACAGCGGATGCGGTACTCGCAGGAGTAATGTGAGGTTTCTCTATGCAAGTGCTGCTGCCAATTGCTTTGCATTATCTCCACATCATCGGGATGAATGTAGCTCAAAAATTGGCCCAAGTCCTTGAGTTCTTCGGGCTCGCGTTCCAAAATCTCTAAACCGCGATCGCTCAAAATCTGGCAATTGGTTTGCAGGTTGCGATCCCAAATGCCGTCGTTGCTGCCGGCACAGGCTAGCTGCCAGCGTTGTTCGCGATCGAACAAAGCTTCTTTGGTTCGATTGGCGCGATCGATTTGTACGGCGGCAACGGCAAAGTCTGCTAGGGCGAGCGCGATCTGCAAGTCTTCGGCATCGAATTGGCGGTCGGCCTGGTGAGATACAATCCATATTGCCCCCAGCGGTTGATTTTCTGCTTGCAGCGGCACGACTAACGCTTCGGCGATCGGCAATTCTAGCTGCTGCAAGTCGGTAAAGTATTGTTCGGGAGCGAAGTAAAGCTGGGGAGTTTGGCGATCGAACCAGGTTCCTGACAAACGCAATTTGCGGGGTGTGTTTCTATGTTCTGCTGCTTCCCAGGCTCCCGCCAAGGCTTCCCACTGAAAGATTTGTTCGGAACTGGCATTTTCTTCTAGCAAGCAGACTCCCACGCTTCCTGCGGCGCACAAATCTTTAGCGATCGCCACCAGTGTTTTGAGCAGCCTGTGGGGTGAGGTTGCCAATTGTCTGGCCAGCGTTTGCAGCGCTCGGTTTTCTGCTTTTCGATCGTGCGATCGAGGGGTGCGGCGCGACAGTTCATCGGCGATCGGAATATCAGTTAAATTAGTTTGTGGGGTTTGCCAAGCTTCCATCTATTAGTCGTCTCTATGTCTTTCGGTCTGAGCTGGCGATCGTATATCAGCGCCCTCTTAAAGCATTTGCTATAAATTATAGCATCTACCGAAAAACATAATTAGTTATCTCTCTTGGGAATTACTTTTTTGTTTTCAGGCTAGTTGATTGCCTTTGTTGCCTTTACTCTTGTCGCCACCTTATGCACAATTTTATTCTAAAATTGCGCTTTTTTCCAGAGCTAACTCGCACAGAAATTCCGTCTGTGCTGGCTTGGGAAAGTACTGCGATAGTTCAGTCGCTAGGTGCGATCGAACAGCACGGCCACCATTAACCTTTAATTGTAGATGTCCCAGGGCGGCGGTGACAGGTAAAGCGCTGGCAAAGTTGGATGCAAATATTCCCGCTTAGGCTTTGTCGCCTTTGCAGTCTGGCAAGTCGAACGAACACTGCCATTTTCCCGGTACAATTATGCTCAGCGATCGAACGCTTTTAGCAGTAATCGGGGAAATGGCAGACAGTATTTACCATGTTTGATTGCGGAAGTTAGTGTTAATGAATTGCCGCAGCGGACAGCCGCAGGTAATGGAAATGGCGGCGCGGGACATTCATCGCAAATATCAGGATTTTTCGGTTTTTCCGCTGTTTGTTTGGGGGGTTCCAAATGTGGCTGCTGAATTATTAACTGCGAAGGAGTTAGAGTTTGGGATTCACGCGGACGATGCAGAAACGAGTTTGATGTTGGCAATTTTGCCGTCGCAGGTAAAAATGGAACTGGCTGTTACAGAATATCCCAAAAATTTGCCTGGGAGCATCTCATATTTGTAAAAATACTTCTTTTGGCTCCTTCCTTCTGCCTCTTTCCTTCTGCCTCCTGCCTCAAAACTCCAATTTCTAGCTTGGCTGCAAAACTGAGATGCTCCCATTTGCCTTTTGCTTGGCTGACGCGAGAGTTGACTGCAAGCGGTGTGTTGGGCGATGCGACGGCGGCGGCGAAAGAAAAGGGAGATCGTATTCTCGAATCTCTCTCAGACGGCTGGGCACAAGTTATCAAAGATGTTTGCAAATTTCGACAGCCGCGCAGTAATTCGATTTTAGATTTTAGATTTTAGATTTTAGATTGGGGAATTGGGAATGACTGATTGTGTAGGAGTTGGGACTTTGCGTAGAGTTGCATTCTTTTTGAAGGGTGTAATTAAAAATTAAGAATTAAAAATTAAAAATAATTCTAATTTGTGTCAAAATGAGTCTAAGAAAATTTTTGAGTTGGAAAACTGACGATGAGTGTAAATTCTAAATTGCAGCGCGCATTTGAGCAAGGTCGCGCCCTGAAAATTATCAGCGGTTTAAATAATTTTGATGCCGCAAACGTTGCGGCTGTCGTCAAAGCAGCGGATCTCGGCGGTGCTTCCTTTGTCGATATTGCTGCCGATCGAGATTTGGTATTGATGGCAAAACAATTGACAAATTTGCCAATTTGTGTATCGGCTGTGGAACCGGAAAAGTTTGTGCCTGCGGTAGAAGCTGGCGCTGATTTGATTGAAATTGGCAACTTTGATGCTTTCTACGCAGTAGGCCGCCGCTTTGAAGCTGAGGAAGTTTTGCAGTTGACTCGCGAAACTCGATCGCTATTTCCGAACATCACTCTTTCTGTAACAGTTCCCCACATTTTGGCACTCGACAAACAAGTGCAATTAGCAACAGAATTAGTCAAAGCTGGGGCTAACATCATCCAAACCGAAGGCGGCACCAGCGCCCAACCAATTCACGCCGGCACCTTGGGATTAATTGAAAAAGCAGCGCCTACTTTGGCCGCAGCCTTTGAAATTTCCCGCGCCGTATCAGTCCCCGTACTCTGCGCTTCCGGCATCTCCAGCGTCACCGCACCCCTCGCTATTGGAGCCGGCGCTGCGGGTATTGGTGTCGGTTCTGCTGTCAGTCAACTTAATAGCGAAGTGGCGATGATTGCGGCTGTTCGCAGTTTGGTTGAAGCTTTGGCTTTGGTTTCGCGATCGCACTTGGCGGCTTCAATTTAATTAAGCAGGAAGAAGGAAGAAGGAAGAAGGAAGGAAGAAGGAAGAAGGAAGGAGGAAGAAGGAAGGAGGAAGAAGGAAGATTTTTCCCATTCCCCACTCTCCCCTTCTCCCACTCTTCCATTCTTCCCCTCTTCCCCTACCCCTATTTTCCCGTCTTCCAAAACTTCCTTAATAATTGATAAACCACACAGCATAATCATCTAATAACTGATTGTTTGGGGAACTTGCATCAACTGATTCTAAATCTGATAAAGGCAAGGTAAATTTTCTGCAATCGCCGACGCGCTCGACTTTCACAAAAATGTCGTCTTCCTGAATAACTAAATCCTCCAACCGAGTAATTGTAAAGGTATCGGTATAAGAAGGTTGAGTTTTTTTGAGCTTTGCATATTCTTTTTTGCTCCCTTCACCGATGACATATCCTTCTTCCCATTCAAAATCTTCTATGCCGGTAACGTAGCAGGGAAAGTGAAGATTTTGCTTGAGGTAGTCGAGATATTTGATTAAGTTTTCCCTGCTGACATCAATATCTTGAACGCGAAAAATTTTGCTAATTCTAATTTCAAATTGCTCAGCATTAAATTCAGGTTTTGGAGGGAGACGGCGCAATGCTTCGGGCTCGTAGGTTGCGCTCAATTCGGATAATTCCTCCAGCAGGCGCTGAAACTCGTTTACCGGTTTCGGTCTTCTACCTGCTACAATGGTTTCATCAAGCTGAACTGGAGGAAGTTCGGATTGCGAAGGAAGGGATTTGCTTCGATCGGGGCGATCGTCCAATTTAGATTGGTTAACTTTAGACTTGTTAACTTTAGGCTGGTTAAGTTTAGGCTTGTTAAATTTAGGCATCGCTCGGTCTCGCTGGATCGGTTTATCAATAAAGTATATCTTGGCAGAAGTACATTCGTGTCTGATAGGAGGAAGGTGTAATGCAACTACTGAAATCGCCTGATGAATCGCCAGTCTATCAAGGACAATTCGGCGAGTTTACGATTACTCAAAACGATCGCGCGGGAGTGTTTATTTACCGGGCTGGATTGGGGGTGGCGGCGCTGTGTTTTGCGATCGGCACTACTCTGGTGCTGCAACAGGGCGACAACCCGATGGCAATCCAAGCTGTAACACCTATTTTTGCTTGTTTTTGGATAGCTTTAGGCATCAGCTTAGCAACTATTCACATTTACATGATTGCGCTGCACCGAACACTACAGGCGTTTTGGGCGATCGGCGGCGCGGCAGCACTGTTTGTCGCCGTACAAAGCAGCGAACCCTTAGCTTTAGCAGTGTACGAACATCCAGCCACGTTGTGGGGGATTGGCTTTACTTTTGCCGCCTTAAATGGCATTTATTTTAAAGAAGCTTTCTGTTTCAACCGTCTAGAAACTAAGTTTTTGACTCCCGGAGTTCCTCTCTTAATTTTAGGACATATTTTTGGTTTTTTGTCCCCCGAAAACGAACAATTGTTGCTAGGAGTTTGGGCTATTTTGTTTATCATCTTTGCTGTGCGCAAGTTTTTTCAACCGATGCCGCAGGATATCGGGGATAAGAGCGTTTTTGAGTATTTGAAACACCAATAATTTGGGAATGGGGCATTGGGAATCGGGCATTGAGCATTGGGAAATTCTATCACTTTCCCACTATTTCCCTCTTCCCCAGTCTCGCCGAATCTGCCTCCATACCCGAAAACATCTAGAGCGAGTTAAAATGAGAATTCGTCTAATCCGCCGTCGAGAAATGTGGGCAATTACCAGAGAAGGTTGGGTAATTGCTATCATGGGGTTAATCATTGCAATGCTCTTAATTATCACAAATATTCATCCATTCTTGGCAGTAAATGCGCCGATTAAAGCAGATATCTTGGTTGTCGAAGGCTGGTTGCCGGATTATGCGATAAAAAGTGCGCTCGCTGAATTCAAAAAAGGCGAATACCGCCAATTAATTACCACAGGAGTTCCTTTAACTAAAGGCTTCTATCTCGCTGAATATAAAAATTATGCCGCACTAACTGCCGCGACTTGTATTGCGCTAGGATTTGATAAAAACAAAGTAGTAGCAGTACCAGCAGCGAGTGTTGTCAAACACCGCACTGCTGCTTCTGCGATCGCACTTCGAGATTGGCTGGCTGCTTCTGCGCTAAAAGTTGACTCAATTAATCTTTATTCTTCTGGCCCTCACGCCCGCAGAAGTTGGATTGTTTTCAAAGAAGTGCTAAATCCTGACATTAAAGTCGGGATTATAGCTGCAAAACCGCAAGATTACAACCCACAAGAATGGTGGAAATCTAGCGACGGTTTTCGGACGGTAATCGGAGAAATTATTGCTTATATTTATGCCCGTTTCGTTGATTGGAAAGCTTAGTCAGTAATTGTCAACCTCCCTCTTAATTCCCTTCGCGTTCTTAGCGCCTTCGCGGTTCGTAAAAAAATATTTATATAACAGTTTTAAATCTGTGGAAATACAGGACAAGGCTCTGCCGTTTCCTACCATAATTTAACCAAAAATGATAAAATTCTTCTCAGATAAGTTGAGGGCAACTCGTTGTTAGAAGAACGCGCTTACTGGTTAGCATGGTCGCAAATTAACGGCATCGGGCCGATTTTGTTGCAAAGATTGCACCAACATTTCAATAGTTTGGCAGCAGCTTGGACGGCAAAACCAGTGGATTTAATGCGAATCGAAGGGTTCGGGAAGCAGATAATTGAAACTATTGTGCAAGAACGAACTAAACTCAATCCCGAAGAATTTATCGAAAAACATCTTATAAAAAATCCCTGTTTTTGGACGCCCGCAGATCCAGATTATCCGCGCTTATTATTGGAAATTCCCAGTCCCCCACCAGTGTTGTATTATCGCGGTTTAGTTGATGTAAAAGAGAATCAAGGAATTACGCCGACAGTAGCAATGGTTGGTACTCGCAGCCCTTCGGAATACGGCAGAAGGTGGACTCGCAAAATTAGTACGGCTTTGGCTAAAAGCGGTTTTACTGTTATTTCGGGATTGGCCGCTGGTATTGATACAGAGGCTCATACAGGCTGTTTGGAGGCGGGAGGAAGGACTTTCGCAGTAGTGGGGACGGGAGTAGATATTGTATATCCCAAACAAAATGAGAGGTTGTGCGATCGCATTTTGCAGCAGGGATTGGTAATTAGCGAATATCCGGCGGGCACTCAACCCAATAAAACTAATTTTCCCCGTCGAAATCGCATAATTGCTGGCTTAAGCCGCGCTACAATCGTGATAGAAGCTCCGCACAAATCGGGTGCTTTAATTACTGCTTATCAAGCGAATGATTTTTGCCGGGATGTGTATGTTTTGACGGCAAGATTGGATGATGAGCGTTCTTTTGGGTGTTTGGAGCTGCTGAGTAAAGGTGCTCATCCGATTCTGCCAAATAGCGATCGACTCTTAAGCGAAGACAGGTTGTTGGAAATGCTCGGAGCTATGCCAAAATTGGATAATGCGGAGCAGTTGTCGCTATTTCCGGCAAATCCGACGGTTGAAAACCAAGGGCCGCCGTTGGAGCCGGAATTGGCTAAGGTGTTAAGTGCGATCGAATCTGGGTCGATTTCTTTTGATACAATTGTGGAAGCAGCGGGATTGGAAGCGGGAACAGTTTCTAGTATACTTTTGCAGTTGGAATTGTTGGGATTAGTTTCGCAGTTGCCGGGAATGCGATATCAGCGCTGCTGATTTGAAAAGTTAGGTTGAATCGGGTTTTATTCGTTTGATTATTCGGCGGTTGAAACCGCGTCTACACAGACAAAATCCGCCTGCGCGGATTGAAGATTATTCGGCGGTTGAAACCGCCAAGTGAATATGGCCAGGGGATAAGGGATTGCTCCCCCGGCGCATTCAATCTCAAAGCAATCCGAAATTAACGGCACTAATACTGCTAGCCGAAACTCCGGTCAAAGAAGCTAAAATCTCCCCTGTTTGTGCCAACCGGATTAAAGTTGAACCGCTATCTTCGGCAATTGCCAATTGCGAGAAACTCAACCCGTTACCCAATACTAACAAGTCTTTACCGACTTCAAAATCGGTAATCGTATCAGTACCGGAATTGGTAGAGAGTAGGAATTTATCTACTCCCATTCCTCCTACCAAACTATCAATTCCCAAACCGCCCGTCAGCAAATCATCTCCCTTACCTCCGTAAAGAATATCATTACCATCATCGCCATTCACAATGTCAGCACCGCGGTTGCCAAATAAGGCATCATCACCGCTACTTCCCAGGATTGTATCGCTACCTTTGCCACCGAAAATAGTGTCATTCCCCAGATTTCCGTCAATGGAATCATTGCCCCTCATCCCCATCAAGACATTATTCGCGCTATCGCCCGTCAGGATATCGTCGCCATTTGTACCGAGAATTGCATTCGGGGAATTGCTGCCCAAATCTGCATCACCGGTGACAAGAGGAGTGGCAATCCCAGCCGGCAATGTTACAGATTCAATTCTGCTATCTAAAGCAGTACCAGTGTTGTCAGCAACTAGCTGGGAAATTGGTTTATTTCCTGAACCAACTGATTTGAAGTCTTGAGTTGTTGGGCCCAAAGCTACTTGTTGGACGCGGGCAACTGAGTCAGGAATTGATGTTGCTGTTGGGTTGGAGACAGCCGCATCAATGCGCTGATTGGCTGTTGCCATTACTGTCGCGGATTGCGATGTAATTTGGCTGACTTGTTGACTGTTCAAACTGGGGTCTATTTGCTGGATTTTGGCGGCAGCTTGCTGAATGATTGGTTCTAAGGCTGCGGCATTGCTGAGGTTTAAGACTGTACCGGATTGAATTTGATTGGTAATTGAGCTGACAACAGCTTTGACAATATCGGTATTGACTGCACTGGAAGCACCGTCAATCAAAGCGCTGGTTTGAGTGATGAAGTTTTGGACTTTCACCATTGCTGCTAAGACTTGGACTCCGCCCGGTACGTTGTTGTTGGTAGCTAAGATTGGGTCTAAGGTAGTTAGGTCAATGTCAGCGGGGAGAGAAAGGGCTGCTTTGACTAAAGATTGGGCTTCTTCAGGTGCAATTCCTTGGTCGATTAAGTCGGCGACTAAGGTGGTTAGGAGGGTGACAACACTCGCATCTGGTGGTGCGGTGACTGGTGTTTCTAGGGGTAAGCCGGTGGCGGTGTCAATGCCTCCTATGGCTACTAGATTGCCTTCTGATGGGTCGATTTCTCCGTTTTTGTTGGTGTCGAAAATCTCGAAGGGGATGTTGAGATTAAACTCACCGTTGCTGTTAGTGGTGGTGGATGGTTCGTTGGTGTCGAGGACGCCGTTTTTGTTGGCGTCTAGGAAGAGAGTAGCACCGGAGATATAACCGTCAATTACGATGCCCTCAATGGCATTGAATCGCAGGATAAATTCGTCGCTGACACTGGCACCGGCATTGTCCGTTGCTGTCACCTTAATTGGGAAATCGATGTTTGAGAAGGCTTTTGCCGCATCGAAATTCACGCTAAAGGTCCGCGTATTCGGGTCGAACTTAAGCCAATCGGGTGGAATGATGGTGCCGGTATTGGGGTCGAAGGTCAGCCCGGGGGGGAGGAAGTTCGGGTTTAGATTTATCGAGTACGAGTAAGTGAGGCTGTCACCTGGATCGGGATCAGTAAACGTGTCTGGAGCAAGAGTCAAATTGAAGTTGCCGCGGGGATTGGAACGAAGTTGATTGCTGATGGGATTATTCAACTTCGGCGGGTTGTTGTTGAGTATAGATTCAGCATCGATAATTTTCAGACTGGCAGTGTTTTGGGTGCCAATAATGGAATTATCGCGATTGGTGATCCGAAACGCAATTTCTTCTGTTCCCTCAACTTGACTATCCGGAAAAACGTCAATTGTGAAAGTTTTGGTATTTTCGCCTGGGTTAAATGTGAGTTCAGGAAAGAAATTGGGCGGAACGTCCCAATCTGTTCCGAAAGTCGCTGAACCAGTAGGAGGTTCTAGGTACACCCTGGAAAAGTTGTTTAGATTCCCAGCGCGAGTGAGGGTAATTTGTTGCTGAACGATTCCTGTGCGACTTTCATTGACTTGGTAAGTAGCTTCGGAAAAATTAATTGTAGGAGGCCCCTCAGCATCGAAAATTTGCAAGGTAGCAGTATTTTGGAGACCAATAATGGCATTATCCAGATTAGTAAGCTGAAACGCAATTTCTTCTGTTCCCTCAAATTGACCATCCGGTAAGATGTCAATTGTGAAAGTTTTGCTATTTTCGCCTGGGTTAAATGTGAGTTCAGGAGAGAAGGGCGGAACGTTCCAATCAGTTCCGAAAGTCGCTGAACCAGTAGGAAATGGTAGGTTCACTCTGGAAAAGTTGCTTAGATTCCCAGTGCGAGTGAGGGTAATTTGTTTCTGAACAATTCCTGTGCGACTTTCATTAACTTGGTAAGTAGCTTGGGAAAAATTAATTGTAGGAGGCCCCTCAGCATCCAAAATTTGCAAAGTGGCAGTGTTTTGGGTGCCGATATTGACATTATCCCCATTGGCGATCCGAAACGCAATTTCTTCTGTTCCCTCAAATTGACCATCCGGAAAAATGTCAATTGTGAAACTTTTGCTATTTTCGCCTGGGTTAAATGTGAGTTGAGGAGAGAAATTGGGGGTATTCCAATCAGGCCCCCAAGTCGCTGAACCAGTAGGAGGTTCTAGGTACACCGTGGAAAAGTTGTTTAGATCCCCAGTGCGAGTTAGGGTAATTTGTCTCTGAACTGTTCCTGTGGGACTTTCATTGACTTGGTAAGTAGCTGGGGAAAAATTTACCGTGGGAATACCAAGAATCTGATTGTTAGGTTGCGCTATTCCGAAGGGAGTTTCGTTAGAGTTCGGTAATCCGATCGGGAATATGTTTGGGTTGCCTGTTCCTGTAGTGACTGGCGTCGGTGTCGGAGTGCCAGTTGTCGGCGTTGGTGTTGGTGTCGGAGTACCAGTTGTCGGCGTCGGTGTCGGAGTACCAGTTGTCGGTGTTGGTGTTGGTGTCGGAGTACCAGTTGTCGGTGTTGGTGTTGGTGTCGGAGTACCAGTTGTCGGCGTTGGCGTCGGAGTACCAGTTGTCGGCGTCGGCGTTGGCGTCGGAGTACCAGTTGTCGGCGTCGGCGTCGGTGTCGGCGTCAGCGGCAGTATTTGTATTTCTGGTTGCGGTGTCGGCGGTGTCGGCGGTGTCGGCGGCGGTGGCGGTGGCGCTACATCGTTATCCGCGATCGCCACTGTCACCCCTGGAACCACAACCACATTATACTTAGCATCACCGCCACTCACACTGTGAGTGATAGTACCGCTGTGCGCGCCTTCGACAACCGTATCATCAACAGCTTTCACCGTAACGGGTTGAGCGACATTCCAATTATCGGCCGTGAAATTCACAGGGGCGATCGCCTGAATCTGATTACCTGTTGTGAGAGTGATAGTTACAGGGGCGATCGGCTGCGATGTTAACTTGATCTCATAACTGCCATTCGCGCCGCCTTCAGCAGCACTTGTGCTCGCCGGAGAAATGCTGACACCTGCTGTGTCGTTGTCGGTAATAGCTACATTTACATCCTGAACCGTCTGACCGCTATACTTAGTGTCTGTACTCGTAACAGTGTGAGCGATCGTGCCGCTGTGCGTACCTTCGGCTTTGCTATCGTCGGTAGCGGTGACTGTGACTGTTTTAGCAATATTCCAATTCGTGCTGTCAAAGATAACAGGCGCGATCGCATTTATTTGACTTCCGGTATTAAAGTTAATGGTAACAGGGGCGATCGGCTGTGACGTTAACTCGATGCCATAACTGCCATTCGCCCCACCTTCAGTAGCAGTTGTTGCCGTGGGAGTAATAGAAACACCAGCGGTATCATTGTCTTTATTGGTAATGCTAACATCCGCTACATCTTTGTTGCTGTAATTCGCATCTGTACTAACAGTAGCCGCCGTGATTATTTTGTAATAAATATCACCGTCAACAATGCTATCATTAACCCCGGTTACTGTTACTGGTCGCGCTGTATTCCAGTTAGCAGGAGTGAAAGTTATGCTGGCAGGGGAAACAGTTCCCTCGGCAGCATTGTCACTGTTCAAACCGATAGTCACATCAGCAGTCGGCTGAGTATTTAGAACCACAGTAAAGTTAGCTTCGGTGCCAGATTCACCAGTAGTCAATCCCGCCGTCGGATTCACCGTAATTCCCGGAGTTTCATTGTCACTGTTGGTGACGGTGACATCATCAGGATCGAGGTTATTGTAATTAGGATCGGTGCTGACAGCAGCAGCCGTGACTATTTTGTAAGGTAGAGGGCCATCAGCTACTAAATCGTCAACACCACTCACCGTTATTGGTTGCGGTCGATCGTAGTTAGCGGGTGTGAAAGTTAAGCTATTAGTTGAAACTGTTCCTTCGCCTAGATTTGAACTGCTCAAACCGATGGTAACGTTAGCAGTGGGTTTAGAATTTAGTTTGACTGTGAAGGTAGCAGTGCCACCGACTTCACTTGTAGTTAATGCTGTTGGGTTAATAGTAAAGCCAGCTTTGTCATCATTAGTAATAGTTGTGGTAGCGGTAGCAGTGGTAATTGTTGGTGTTACGCCTGGGCTGGTGGGATTGGACAGGGTGACGGCTATGGTTTCGTCGGGTTCAACTAGGGTGTCGCCTAATACATCAAGAGTAATGGTTTTGGATGTTTCATCGGCGGCAAAATTAATGGTGCCAGTAGCAGTAGTTGCCCCTGAAGTGCCACCGATGTTGTTGTAATCGCTGAGGTTTGTAGCTGTGCCGGTAATGGCATAATTGATGCTACTTGCGCCGCCTGTGTTGCCGCTGCGAGTAGCAGTGAAAGTCAGAGGCTTTGTGCCGCTATTGCCTTCAGGAATGCTGGCAGTACCGGCGGCAATGGCATAAGAAACAGTACCGTTGGCTGCAATAGTTAGTGTTGTTTGTTTGGTTGTACCTGCAATGCCTCCGGTGATTGTGCCCAAGTTGAGGATTGCGGTTTCGGCGTTTTCCGGGAGATTGTCGGGTTTGATCGTGACTGCAACATTCTGAGTGAGAGTGGTAGTGCCGGCGGGGAATATAACAGTTGTAGGGGAAATGGTGTAGTCGGAATTTTGGGTGGCACTGCTGCTGGGGTCGATCGCAATTGGTACTGTTACATCAGCAAAAGGAGTGCCGCTGATAGTAACGGGAATATTGACTGTTGTATCCGCCGTTCCTTCCGTCCCGCTGTAAGTAGCAGCCCCAAAATTTGCGACAACATTGAGCAAAATCGAGACATCGTTAGAACCGCTGTTCGCTGTAGCTAAATCGGAAAATCCGTCAGAATTCAAGTCTGCTACTGCTACGGCACGAGGTCCCGTTCCGACATTAAAGTTGGTAGCACTCCCAAAATTTCCTCCACCATCTCCCGACAGAATTGAGACATTGTTAGAACCATAATTGGCCGTAACAATATCCAAATTTCCGTCGGTATTAAAGTCGCCGACTGCTACAGATTCAGGATTAGTTCCCACACCAAAAGCAACAGCAGGGTTAAAGCTATTTGTGGTAGAATTCCACAACAAAACAGAGACATTGTTAGAGCTATAGTTAGCTGTAACTAGATCCGGTTTGCCATCTTTATTAAAATCCCCTACTGCCAGAGAACGCGGATCGCCTCCTACACCAGTAAAGTTAGTCGTAGGGCCAAAATTACCCGTACCATCCCCTTTTAAAAAGTACACGCGATTGAGCACTCTCTTAGTCGCAACTAAGTCAAGATTGCCGTCACCATCAAAGTCTGCTACCGCAATAAAAGTGTCACTTCCTCCGGGCCCTAGGCTAATGTTGGTGGGAGTACCAAAACTACCTGTCGGTGTCGCCAGCAGGATAGAAATTTGATTATTTCCTGTCGCGAGGTCAGTCCGTCCATCTTTGTTGAAGTCTCCCGCAGCGACAAAAGAGGGATTGACTCCGCTAATGTTGGTAGGAGTACCGAAGCTACCTGTACTTGTCCCCGGCCAAATGACAATATTGCTAGAACCGGGTGGCCCCCCACCAGGACTGGCTATTGCTATATCCGAGAAACCGTCTGGGTTAAAAAAGTCGCCAACAGCAATAGATACGGGAAATTCGCTGCTGGAGTTAGGTAGGGGAGTAGCAGTACCGAAGCTGCCCGTACCCGTTCCCAGCAACGCAGTCGCGTTTTTGGTACTGCCAAGATTTCCAACAACTAAGTCAGGAAAGTTGTCTGAGTTCAACTTGCCGACTGCAAGAGAGTAAGCCCCTGTTCCCCCTGCTGAGAAGGTGGTAGCCTTACTAAAGTTGGCAAAAACATATTCGTAACCTGCTAATACTTCGGGTTCAAATACCAGCGGCGTTTCTATTTTCCCGGTTCTGACTTCCAGTTCCCAGTCGCCGCCTTTGGCTACACTTCCGGTGAGGTTTTGGGAAGCTGCAACATTGGTATTTGTGAGTTGGGCGATCCGCTGGATGAAGGCTACACCATCTATATCTAAATCTACATCTAAATCTCTCGCTTGTTCCCCGATACCGCCGGGGAATGAATTCCCCGTCTCATAGCGAAAGTCCTCTGAAAAAAACTGTTTATTGAGGTTGTTTTCAGTCGGTTTCAACCGACTTGAGCTTTGAGACAGGGAATTCATTCCCTGGCGGACTTTCGGACAAGCGCGAGGTGCTGATGCCACATTACAACCGTAAATCAGAATGTCCGCATCAACAGTTAAAGAACTCCGCCACTGCTGCAATTTCTCGGAATAAGCTTCCACATTATCTGCACTCAAGCAGCCATTACCCAGTTGCAAGCTTCCCGGACTGCCGTGAGAAACAATGTGAATGCTGTCTATATTTGTCCGAAGAGCTAAAATTTGAGTAATTTGGTCGATCGCATCCCGGTTCCCATCCAAAACGACTACTTCCGTACCCGGTGTTACCCCCGCGACTAAACTTTGATAATTTTGTACTTGAGTGTCGATAAAGGCGATCGCACTTGATGAAACTTGATTATTTAAATTTGGCATACTGCACCTACTAATAGCTAAAAAAAGACAAGGATTCCCCTGTTTCGCGACTTGCGTCCGAAACTCTTTCTCAAGGTTGTAGTAACCATAACTGTTTTTTCAGAAAATCTATATAAATTTTTCTTTATAAACCACTATTTAATTAAAGTTTTGATAAAGTTGGGAAATTTTATTAAGTAATATTGCGGATGAGCGATCGCGAGGTGGATTTCGTAACACAAAAAGCTTTTAATAGCAAGTGTGATTAGACTGAAATATTAAGAGCGGGATTTTTGATATATGTGCGATGGGGGGGTTTACTATATTATGGGTTTTAGGCAATTATTGTTGGTAAAACCCGTCCCTATGAGTTATCCGTGACAATCTTTAGGGGCGATTCCCTACGGGATAACTTCGCACGCGCGGACTTACTTCAAACCCGAATCTATCCCCCCTAAAATCACCTCAGCTTCCCTGCACAAAGCAGCGTGACAGCAACCGTTACTCGCCAACAATCCCCCCCACTGACTCACATCTCCCCGGTTATATTGCAAAGTAGAACCGTCAAAACGAGTAAATTGACCGCCCGCTTCCGTCAAAATTAATTCCGGCGCCGCCAAATCCCAATCTTTCGGCGCCGACTTGCCCGAAAGCGCAATATAAACATCAGCCTTTTGTTCCACAATTGTCGCAATTTTACAGCCAATACTGCCGACAGCTAGTTGATTTTGACAAGGCAGTTTTTGTAACAATTGATTAAAGCGATCGTCCCGGTGACTGCGGCTGGTTACTATAGATAAATCTGCCACTATATTTCTGGCAGAAACCTGCAATTTTACCGCAGAACCGTCCCGACTTTCCATAAAAGCACCCGCATCGCGGATTGCGTAATAAATATTTTGCTGTTCGGGCCAAGCCACAACTGCTAATATCGGTCTTCCCTCGAACGCTAAAGCAATGTGAACTGCAAATTCCCCTGTCCTGTCAATAAAATCTCGCGTTCCGTCCAAAGGGTCAATAATCCAAACCCAACTTTGAGGTAAGGGTACTTGACCGTTGGTTTTCAAATAAGATTTGTAAGTTTCCTCGCTAAGATAGCCAAATTCTGCATTCCCTAAAGCCGACTGCAATTCGTCGAGAATGTAAGAGTTGACAGCGACATCGGCGGCGGTGACGGGGCCGTCTTTTTTCTCTTGGATGTCAAGATTAGGAGTGTTGGAATCCTGCCGATAATAGGATTGTAGGATATCTGATGCACTCCAGGCGATCGATCGGGCAATTTCGCTGATTTCTTCGAGATTTTTCATTAATTTCTTTTTTTTGAACCGCAGATGAACGCAGATTTCTGTAGGGGCGGCGCCCCCGTGCCCGCCCCGGGGAACCATACATTAGCAATTACCAATTAATATGAGGATATTTCCATTCATAATAATTGGGAAACACAAAATTAGTAAACGAAACCGAAATGCTAACTTCCAAGGATTTTACATGGTGCCACCAACCGACAGGAATAAAGATAGCCTCTCCCGGTTCCAAAATCACTTCAATAATTTTCGCATCTCTGTAAAGCGGGTATTTGTCATAATCGGGATTTTCGCCGTCCACCTTGCTGAAAACTCCGACATGGTTATAAAGCAGAGGTGTTTGCTGCGGAGAAATCAATTTAATTAGTTTGCGACCCGACACTTGAGCTAAAATTAAATTAACTGGGTCATGGTGCAGCGGCGTAATCGTGCCTTTCGGGCCGAACCAAAAGAAAACTCTGCCTTTTGTATCCGTTGGATTGAGGTATTCTGGGAATATTTCAATGTCGTTAAATAGCGGTTTAAATTCCTCTCTTTCCAGAGTTTGGTTGTTAGCAACCATGTAGTAGTCGTTGCTAGGCCCGCCCTTGACCACCATGTCTACATATTTGCGGAACAAAACAATTTTTTTGTGATTTTCTATCTTGATTTCGTAATTCGGGTCGGAATTGCGGTTGGCTTGAATCTGTACCTCTGCATCGCCATATTTTTGCTGTAAATACTCGGGCGTCCACAACTGCAACGCTTTCCAGTTGTGCATGATGTTGGTAATAATTACTGGAGTATTTTTGGCGTAGTAATTTTCAAGAAAATACTCTCGGGAAAGGCTACTTTTTCGTTCGATTGTGCCAAACTTGGAAGACAGGGCGGCTAATTGACTGTTAATCCTGAGATGCGATTCTAATTTCTGCAATAACTGGACGTAATGGCTGCCTGCTTGAAAGTAAGGATGAGAGGATATTTCTCTAACTTCTGCGGTGGCTGTTTCCGCATCTATGCCGGTACTTATTAGGGCTTGAATGATTTCTGCGTCGGGTTGATTTAATAATTTGTTGGCTGCCACCCACTGTTTCATATTGTCGGGGACTTCTTGTTTGCTTGGGGTGAGTAGATTTGGCAAGTTTTGTGTCAGCCATTCTAGGTTAACTTGCTGTTGTTCTGTTAGGGTAATCCGCAAAGGGGGAAGGGTGATACTTAGAGGTTGGGTGTCAGGCATGATTCGGGTATGTTGTTTTAGGACTGTTTGGTTTGGTTTGAGGTTGTTTCACTAATATAGCAATTTTAACGAACCGCGAAGACGCTAAGTGCGAAGGAAGAGAAGATGGAAGTTCACAACTTTTGTCGAGGTTGCTGTCAGGATTTTAACTTAACAAGTGTTGCCACTTCAACTTTTCTAGCTTTGAGGGGTTTTAACCGGATATTTTGGTTAATTTTAATTTAAAATTAACCCTTATTCATCCAGGCGCGGGTTCCGAAGTTTTGGCAGGAATGGGAAGCGATTTTAGCTGCTGCGGTGAGAGTATCTGTAAAGTTGTTATTTTGCAAAATGTAGTGACAGAAAGCGCCGTGAAAAATATCGCCTGCCCCTAAAGTGTCTGTGGCTTGAATTTGAGGTATTTCTATATGACCGCAAGTGCCATTGCTGAGGTATAAAATTGATTTTTCGCCGCGAGTGATGGCAATATGGGAAATTCCGGCTGCTGACAGGTAAGCAAAGACTTGTTCTGAATTTTCGCACTCTGGTGGATGAAAATTTTCAGAACATACCGCCCATTCAACGAAAGGCAATATTTCTTCTAATCCGGGTTTCCAACTGCCACCGTCGAGGACAATGGGAATGTTTTTTGAGTGGGCAAGTTGAGCAATTTCTTGGCTGGCTGCGATTTGATGTCCGTCAACCAGTACAATACTAACGGATGTTAAAATATCCTGGTTAATTGTTTGACTGTCAACTTGCGATTTTGTAGCATTGATGGAAATTACCGATCGATCGCCCGTTGCTTCAGTTACAATAATCGAGGAAACTGGCGGCGAGTGCGATCGCCCGGGTTCCAAATCAATTATCCTGACATTATACTCCGCTAAGTCTGCACGAATTAATTGAGCGATCGCGTGAGTGCCTAAAACACCAGCCCATACCGCCGCATTCCCCAAATAGCTAAAAGTGACCGCAGCATTTGCCGCCGGCCCGCCCGCAGCAATGGTACAATCAGAAGCAACAACTTTCTGATTTTCACCCGGAGGCTTCCCGGCCAAATAAATTAAATCTAAAGTTGCCAATCCCAAAAACAATCCGGTTTTCATATCTGCGTTAATCCGCGTTCATCTGCGGTTAAAAAATCCCACTCTTAAAATGCAAGCGAATCCCAATACAGGAACACTTTACATCGTCGGAACCCCGATCGGCAACCTGGAAGACATGACATTTCGCGCCATCCGAATTTTGCAAGCAGCAGACTTCATCGCCGCTGAAGATACCCGCCATACAGGCAAACTTTTGCACCATTTCCAAATCAAAACGCCCCAAATTAGCTATCACGAACACAACCAACACCAGCGACTTCCCGAACTCATCGACAAACTGCATTTAGGCAAAGATATCGCCCTCGTCACCGATGCCGGAATGCCGGGAATTTCTGACCCTGGATACGAGTTAGTCAAAGCTTGCGCCGATGCTAATATTAACATCATTCCGATTCCCGGCCCGACCGCCTGCATAGTTGGCATAACTGCATCAGGATTACCAACAGAGAAATTTGTATTTGAAGGTTTTTTACCCGTGAAAGGTCAAGAACGCCAACAGAGTTTAGAAGCTTTGCAAATAGAATCCCGCACTATAATATTATACGAATCTCCCCACCGATTGCGGCAAACTTTACAAGATTTAGCAAATACTTTGGGAAGCGACAGACAGATTGTGCTGGCGAGAGAGTTAACTAAAATGCACGAAGAGTTTTGGCGTGGTAGTATGGAAAGTGCGATCGCACTTTACACCAATCGCGAACCCCAGGGAGAATTTACCCTCGTAATTGCCGGCATCCAAACAGCAGCCCCAATATTTTCCGAAGACGCCATCAAAGCAGAATTGCAAACATTAATTGCAGAAGGCATAACTCGTTCCCAAGCCAGTCGCCAGCTAGCGCAACAAACATCCCTCCCCCGCCGCCAAATCTACCAACTCGCCCTCACAATAGGCGACAATGAATCACTAGAACAACCCTTAGATGACTTGTGAATATCTCTCTTCTCTTCTCCTCTGCGCCCTCTGCGGTTAAATAAAAAAAGCTAGATACTCACACTCAGAATTATATGGTACGCGGAAACTACGATCGACAAAAGCCATATTTACGCAACCCCCACATCAACAAACCAATCGCCGAAATTTATGCAGACTTAGACGCCTTTACCTGGGAGATATTTGAAGACCAACCCCACCGCTTCGATACCGTCAGTTTCTACGTCTTGCTTCCCCCACTGTTTTACGAAGGGCGTTTCATCAAAGGAATTTATTTCAGCGAAGCAGTCGAACTCATCAACAAACTATTTCCCCAACTTTCCTCAGTATTTTTCTCCTTCACCTATTCCCCGGGCACTTCCTATTCGTGGGCCCCCATAGCTGACGCCTACTCCAGTTTATACAAAAACCCGCAGCGAGATAAGTGGTTTCGCGAAACTTATCCCGATCGCGCCCACAAACCAATCATACCACTGCAAGACACCGACTTCATCAACGAATACTTAATTTCCCCGCGCAACGTCCCCGCCAAAGACATCGACTTGCTAGCCGTCGCCCGAATTTCCGAAGAAAAAAATTTGCCAATCATAGCCAAAGCCTTAAAAGTTTACCGCCAAAAATATCCGCAAAAACCGATAAAATTAACAGTCGTCACCGGCCATGACTTTGATGCTAGCAACCTGAGAACCCTCGACGAGTACGCCTTAAAAGAATGGCAACAAATAGAGACAATTTTAGGCAATCCCTTGGACTACATTAACTTAGTGCCTAGAGTTGACTACTACAGCGAAATCCCCACATATTATTCGCGGGCGCAAGCATTCGTCCTCGGTTCCCTCCTCGAAGGAAAAAACCGGGGAATTACCGAAGCCATGAGTTGCAACGTACCAGTAATTTGTTTTGAAGAATTCAACCAATACGCCAGAGGCAACTCGCCAGTTTTCCCCGAAGGTGCGGGTCTTTACGCCAAATTTGACCCAGAATCTCTCGCAGATACTATATATACAGTATTAGAAAATCAAACAGAATTTAAGCCACGATATCAGTATTTAAAGCATTGCGGCCGCAAGAACTTTTTCAATACTTGTATAGACAGTTTTCCTTATTATCAGCACAACATTCCCGACTACAAGCCCGGAGATGCGATTAACAATTTGTGGCTGGATTTAGCAGTTCAACAAAATTATCAAGTTAGTTTAAACAGCTTTTTGTATGGAGGTTCTCCCTTGTCTCATATTCGTGGGATAAATGCGATTCAGCACAATCTTGGCGAGTTAACCAAGTTTCAATGACAGATAATTCGGAATGATGAAACCACAGAGGGCACAGAGGACACAGAGGAAGAGAAGAGAGAGATGAATAATTCTGATGTCAACGGATTTGAGATTAGTCTTCATAGCGAGGACTTTCGCTAAAAGCCCCGTGGAATTCATTCCCTAGCGACTGGTAGATGGTCGGCTTAAGTTGACACCAATGCCCGATGCCCTATGCCCGATGCCCTATGCCCTAAGACAATATCCTCAAAAATCTTACTTGCCAAAACTCTAGCCAAATTCACAGGAACAGCATTGCCGACCATTTTGTATCCATCACCAATATACTTGTACTTAAAAATAAACTCATCCGGGAAAGTCTGAACTCTCGCGCACTCTCGCACAGAAAGCCTACGGTAAGGCAGAGGCGAATTGGGGTCAAAAATGCGTTTGTCTTTGCCAACCAAAATCATTTTACTAGCTTGAGGATGGAGAGGTGCGTGTCTGCCGCTTGCCTGAATTGTAAAAGAAGGTTCTGACCAACTTCGGACTCGATTGCGCGACATATAAATGCTGGAAAACCCCAAATCCGCACATTCGTGATTTGGGACAGAATCGTGATAATTATCTAATTTACCCTTAACTGACATAGGGGCGATCGCCTGCAAATCAAAAATCGCATCTTTCAGCGTCAAAACATCGGTTCCAGGTTCGGGAAACTCAAAACCCAAACCCAGAGTTTCCCGATAACCAACAACAATCACCCTTTGCCTATCTTGCGGAACCCTAAAATTTTTAGCATTTAACAACTTGTACGAAACCCGATACCCGATGTCCTCGAACTGCGATAATATATAAGTAAAAGCATCCTTGTTTCTGGGAGCTAAGATTCCGCTAACATTCTCAGCTAAAAAAAACAAAGGCTGCTTGTCCCGCACAATTCTGATATACTCCCAGAAAAGTTGACCCCGACTGTCATCAATCCCCCGTTTCGCCCCCGCTTCACTCCAACTTTGACAAGGAGGCCCGCCAATTATCCCAATACAGTTAGGAATTTCATCAGAATTAATTTTTATGATATCTCTGCGATCTAAAATAGTTTCAGGATGATTGAAATTATACGTATCCCAAATAGACTTATCATATTCATTAGCCCAAACCGGATTAAACCCAGCTAAGCGAAAACCCAAATCTAACCCCCCACAACCAGAAAACAGAGAAATAATATCCAAAGCCACCTTTTTTCACCAGCAATAAATACAATAACTCAATTATAAACCCCTCTTTTCTTAGATATCTCTCTCTTTCTTCTCTCACTCTGCGCCCTCTGCGCCCTCTGCGGTTAATAAAAAAAATATAATTCACACACAAACAGAATTTATCATCCTCCATGAATGCAGAATCCATCCTCCAATCTTACCAACACTTCGGCGTCCACCTCGGTCTAGAAAGAATTCACCAACTTCTCCAAAAACTAGACAACCCCCACAAACAAGTACCCATTATCCACGTTGCCGGCACCAATGGCAAAGGTTCCGTTTGTGCTTATCTCTCTTCCGTACTAACAGAAGCAGGCTATCGAGTTGGACGCTATACATCTCCGCACTTAATCGATTGGACAGAAAGAATTTGCATCAACCAAAAACCGATTTCCCCAATAGCATTGCAACAGTGTCTAGAACGAGTTGTCGCCGCCACCGAAAACAACACCGAAACTCCCACTCAATTTGAAATAATCACCGCCGCAGCTTGGCTGTATTTCGCCGAACAAAAAGCAGATATTGCAGTCATAGAAACTGGATTGGGCGGTAGATTAGACGCGACTAACGTTTGCGAGACACCTCTCGCTAGCGTCATTACTTCTATCAGTCTCGAACACTGGCAAATACTCGGCCCCACCGTGGCAGATATTGCTGGGGAAAAAGCGGGAATTCTTAAATCAAAGTGTCCGGCAGTTATCGGAGAATTGCCAGAATCAGCTAGAATAGTAGTAGAAAAACGCATTCAAGAATTAGATTGTCCGGCAACTTGGGTAAAACCAGCAATAGATTTAGGACAAGGATTCGCCGAATATCAGTTTAATCAAAATGCGGATAAAATAAAATATCAATTGCCGCTGCTGGGAAAAATTCAATTAATGAATTCAGCAATTGCGATCGCAACTTTGCAAATTCTCCAAAACCAAGGATGGCAAATTTCCCCAACCGCGATCGAAAACGGTATCGCCAAAACCCAATGGCCCGGAAGACTCCAGCAGACAACTTGGAAAAACCGCAACATATTAATTGACGGCGCGCACAACCCCGCCGCAGCCATCGCCCTGCGTGAATATGTCGATCGCCTGAACAATCATTCGTCACCGATTAACTGGGTAATCGGCATTCTGGCGACTAAAGACTGCGATGATATTTTGAAAGCATTACTCAAAAAGGGCGATCGGCTTTACCTAGTACCCGTACCCGATCCAAACTCATCATCCCCCGCAGAATTAGCCGCCCTCGCTCAAATTATCTGTCCCGAATTAACTCTCTGTCAAGCCTTCCCCGACTTAACAACAGCTTTAGATGCTGCTGTTACAGGCGACAACCTAACAATCCTTTGCGGTTCGCTTTATCTCGTCGGCTATTTTCTGCAACAACAACAATCCCAAGCTTAAACGCATCAGAATTGTGTTTCTTCCTCCGTAAAGATAGGAGGCCACAATTCCGAAACGGGCAATTCCCAACCGGGAAAAAGTTCTGCTACTGTTAAGATATCGCCATTTCCTAAAACAGTCGGTTCACCTGTAGAGCGATAAATAGTCACTGTTTCTTCATCAGGATCGATCAGAATTCCGACGGTCGCACCCAATTCTATAAACTTCAAAACCTTGGTTTCTATAGGCTTAATGCGATCGCTCTGAGATTTAATCTCAACCACCAAATCGGGGACAAGTTCTCCAAAATAACGCGGACTTTGGCGCAAGCGGGCGGCGCGCACAAAAGAAACATCCGGTGCTTTGACATTCGTATCCGGCATGATGAAACCGCCTGCGGAGTCAAAGACTCTCCCCAAGCGACGGGTATTTATCCAAGCGAAAAGAAAGGCGATGAGACGGCTACTGATTTCACTGGATACGATGTCTGATGGTCCCACAATTGAAAGTCTCCCGTTTTCTAGTTCAATTTTGTAATCTAAACCCGCTTCGGAAAAAAGGGTTTGAACTTGGTTTAAATCTTTGAGTGTCATCGCTGGCATAAGAATTTTCTCCTATTTTGAGCTGAGCTTTGATTTTAACACAAGTCAAATTTCTGAATATTTGAGGAATTCAGGCTATCTTCCTACAAATCCTCAATCAAGCTGAATTGAGAAAGGCGCTCGCACGGGATAAAGAAACTCGGTTTCTGGGATGAGCGATCGTTCTTATCGACAAACATTTACCTCTAAAATAGTCGAGATTGACTTATCCAGAGTTCTCCTCCGACTCCCCCTTGTGAAGAGGCCGTAATTTCATCATTGGATAATAACTTAAAAGCTTATATATGCTTATATATATGGCGGCACAGATTCCCATTATTTAATAATACGTCAAGTGGCCGAAAAAAGCAAGCCGCGAGAGCAAAAAAGATTAATGTTTAATGCCCAATGCCCAAGGCCAAACTTTTGTTAAAATACAAGTTAGTTAAGAAAAATTTAGAGATAGAAGTTTATGAGCAGCCTTATATCGGTGCAAACGCTAATTGAATATATAGAAGCTTTGCCAGCCCAAGAGCAAACTTTACTATTTGACGAGCTTTTCAGGCGAAACATAATCAAGCAGCGTCAGGAAAACATCGATTCTTCTACAGTCAAGGTAGCTGGTGAGTCGGCGATCGGGCAAGCACTAGAAAAGTTTCCAAACACGGCCAAACTTTATGACGCGCTTCGCAAAGCAGACCCGATTATCATTGGAGAAAGAGAAAAGCCGCCCCAGGAAAACACCAAGGAGACAGTCAAGACAAAAACACTCTTAACAGGTAACGCTACCTGCGACATTCGCGCAGCCGATCGCACTAACTTTGGGGGCGACCTCGACAGCTCAACTTATCACATAATCATTAAAAACGAATCAGACACAACAGTCAGTGCAGCGCTGCTGGGATGGCCCGAATGTAAAGCTTTTGGCGAGACGCGATCGCAAGCACTGCAAAACCTTCACGATTTAGTAAATGCCCAGCTAGCCGAAGCTGAAATCGTCTCTGTCAAACTCACGAATAGTCGATCGAACAATCCTTGGGTGAGGTTAGCTGGTAAGTATGAAAACGATCCGCAATATGGTGAGGTATTGGCATACATAGAAGAATATCGCCGCGAACTTGATGCAGAAACTGAAGCCTATTATCGTCAACTAGACGCTGAAGCTGAGGCCAAATGAGCCGATACATACTTGATACGGATTGTTTCTCGCTTTGGCAACAAAACCATCCAATAGTTATGCAGCGCGTCGAGGCTAATGCTAAAAATATTGCTGTTACGATAGTCACAGCAGAGGAATTAATTCGCGGTAGGCTCAATGTTATTAGACAAGCTTCCGAGCTATCGCAAACTGACAAATTGATATTAGCTTACACGAAGCTATGGGATACATTAGAGGATTTGAAAATTCTCAACATTCTGAAGTTCGATCGGGATGCTTGCACTATTTACAAAGAGTTCCGCCGTCAAAGAATACGCATCGGCACGCAAGATTTGCGGATTGCTGCTATTGTACTTGCTAATAATGCTATCCTCGTTACGCGCAACAACCGAGATTTTTCGCAAGTGCCTGATTTAGTGCAGGAAGACTGGACAATTCAACCTTAAAAGCAAGGGGCGAGATCAAAAAAAATCCTGCCCCAGCTTCAATTAAAAACTACCTTTGATCCCAAGCCTTAGCCGCATCAGCCACAGCTTGATCTACCGACTTCTCCTCCAACATTGCCGCCTGCAAATTGTCATAAATCGCCTTTTGCAACTTCTTAACATCCTTGAGAGGCGGAATCAATAGCTCGGCGGAACTCAACCCAGAAGCACTAACAACCCGAGCTCGATCGGCTGCGGGAGCATCAGCAGGAACGCTCTTAAAATAATCGTCCTGTAAAGCCTCAACCGTAGAAGGCAAAACATTAGCAGCCTTAGCAAAAGCCAACTGATTTTGAGAATTAGTGACGTACAGAGCAAACTTGACAGCATCATCAGGGCGCTTGCTGTCGCGGGGCACAACCAAATTCATCACCGCCACAGTCTTCTTGCCTGTTTCTCCCGTAATTTGAGGCGCAGCAGCCGAAACAGCACCAATACTCGGAGCATTCTCAGAAATCGCCTTCAAAAACTGAGGCCCAGAAGCTAACAAAGTAGTTTCCCCAGCTTGATAAAGCTCGATCGCCCTGCGGTGGCCCTGCACCAAAACATCCTGCGGCAAAAGTCCGCCTTTGTACAAATCTACCCAATACTGAAAAACAGCTTTCCCCTTAGCAGTATTAAAAGCAGCCTTGCCTTTAGCGTCCACCAAAGGCACACCCATCTGCACGAAAGATTGCAAAACCTCCGCCGAATCTTCCGGCACAAAAGTCACAAAAAAAGCAAACTTACCAGTCTTCTCCTTCACCTGCTTCGCAACAGTTGCCAACTCGGCATAAGTAGCAGGAGGCTTAGCAATTCCAGCCTTCTTCAACAACTCCGTATTGTAAATTGTCACCCCAGTCGTGAGATACCAAGGAATGCCAAAACTCTTACCGTCGAGTACACTAGCTTTCCAGATATTAGGCAGATAGGTCGATCGAACTTGCTGCGGAATCCGAGAATCCAAATCCAGCCAAGCATTGCGTCCCGCCAACAGCGAAGCAAAATCGGGATTCAGGTTCACCACATCCGGCGCAGTTTTCGCCGAAACCGCCCCCAAAATCTTGCTTTCCATAGCCGACCAAGGAACGTCCACCCAACGCACCTTCACCCCCGGATTTTCCGCTTCAAAACCGGCGATCGTCTTGTTGAAATACTCAGTAAACTGAGGTTGAAGCTGCATAGTCCAGAACTCGATTTCCTGCGTATTATTTGCCTGGGAATTAACAGCGGGCTTGCTGCAACTCACCACCGCCGCCAGCAGCAGCCCCACCAGTCCAAAAACAGCAAACAGTTGCCAAGATTTACGTTTCATAGAATAAAATTTGAGAGTTATCGGAACCGTCAGACAAAAAAGCGTGAAGCGAAGCTATCTTCCCGCAGGGGTTCCCGTTCCCCGTAGGGGTTCCCGTAGGGTAGGGTAGGGAATCGCCCGAATCAAACACGATCGAGTGCGAGAGAGAGTTTTGTACCCGGGCCCCCTAGCGAGTCGGTTTTTGTGCAGAATCGGCAGGTTTTCGGTCGATCGAGCTGGAATTTATTGACATTCGCAGCAGAATAGCTATTGTCAAGTAAATTGGATAGCATAAAATCGGAACTAGCGATCGCGCAACACAGACGGATCTGCGCAGAAGAAGGCGGGATACCGAGATTACAGCACTCTTTCGGCAGTTGGAAACCAACCCTCCAACACGCCTGCGCGCTGAATCAGGCTGGCCAACTACAAAAGAAAAAAATAGCAATTACCGGCGACCCAATCACATGGTTAACTTTTTCAAAGGTCTACTTTCCCAACGCCAGCCAGGAATCGGGATCGAAATAGCCCCAGACCGCATCAACATCATTCAGCTCGAAAAGAAAGCCCAGGCATTAAAATTAGGCATCCTAGCCTCAACAGAAGTTCCAGAAGACTACATACAAGAAGGACAAATAGTCGATCCGCCGGGAATGGCAGAACTAATACGTACCGTCCTCGCCGAAAACAAAATCAAAGCCAAGCGAGTAGCCACAGCCATTCCCGGCCGCGAAGCCGTCATCCGCCTCATCCCAGTTCCTGCAGAGCTCAACGAAGAAGAACTGCGGGATTACATGAACGCAGAAGCAGGACTGTACTTGCCGTTTCCCAGAGAAGACGCCGACGTAGACTATCAAAAAATCGGCCTATTTGTAGATGACGACGGCGTAGAAAAAGTGCAAGTCGTGTTAGTAGCAACCCGCAGAGAAGTTACCGACACATACATCGAAACTTTTAAAGAAGCCGGACTGGTTATAGACGTGCTAGAAGTGACCAGCTTTGCCCTGATCCGCACCCTCAAAGAACAACTGCAACAATTTTCCTCCCAAGAAGCCGCCGTCCTGACCGACATAGAATTTGACAGTACCGAGTTAGCTATAGTAGTGGACGGCATACCTCAGTTCAACCGTACCATCCCGATCGGCACCTACCAAATCCAGACCGCCCTCAACCAAGCCATGAACCTGCCGCCAACCAGAGACACCACCGAACTGCAAGGCATGACCCTGCCAGTCACAGATACAATGGGGGCATCAGGAGACGCCAATCCAGGCACAAATGCGATGATTAAAGTATTGGGAGAACTAGCAGACGAACTGCGCCGCTCAGTAGACTTTTACCTCAACCAGAGCGAAGAACTCGAAGTAGCGCAACTGCTGCTAGCAGGCCCGGGAGCTGCGATCGGCAAACTCGACGAATTTTTTATGCAAAGATTAAGCTTGCCCGCATCTCAAGTCGATCCCATAGAAACCCTAGGACTCGAAATCAGCGAAGAAATTACCCCAGAACAGCGAGCAGGTTTAGGAGTCGCCCTAGGTTTAGGACTGAGGGAGGTAATGTGACCTAACAGTTTTTGATAGAAAAACCGATTTGAGAATTTTAGGTAAAAGCCCATTCCGAAAGAAGAAAGCAGAAGGCAGAAGGTAGAATATTGGAGGTAGAAGGTAGAAGGTAAAAGGTAAAATATCGGAGGTAGAAGCAGCCGCTTCCGTCAGTAGAAGGCAGAAAGTTGTTTCTTTCTTCCCTAAATAAATCCTTCACTTGTACCGGCAATCTTGCGCTGTGTCTAAAATCTAAAATTTCAAATTAAAATCTCTAGCAACAGCCAAGACGGTGAGGAAGTTCTTAATTTCCCAAACCATTGCGGAAAATTGCTTCTTCCTTCCCTACTAGATAACTAAAGCCTTCCTTCCTTCTCTCGCGACGATAACTAAAGCCTTCTCCCTTCTTCCTTCTGCTATAAAATCGAGTGAAGCCATGTACAGCCTAGATATTAATTTTCTCAACGACCGCCCGGACTACAAACCCGTCGCAGCAGCCAAAAGCTCAGCTAAAAAAAGTTCTGGTGGAGCCAAAGACCAACTGCCCCTAATTGGGGCGCTGCTGTTTGCCTTGGGCATCAACGCCGCAGTCATGGGCGCTTGGTGGTGGGCGACTAACGAAAATACCAACTTGGCCAGAGAACAAGCAACCCAAGACCAAAAACTGGCAAACTTAAACACTCAAGCCAACGCCATCAAAGCCATCAACGCCGAAACCGACAAAGTTACCGCCGAATACAAAGCATTAGCCGGAGTATTCGACCAAATTAAACCTTGGTCGGCGATGCTGCAAGACCTCAGTGTCCGCACTCCCGCCGGAGTGCAAATTGCCAAAATCGAGCAAATCGACCCCAGTCCCTCCCCCGTTGCCGCAGCACCCCCGCCCTCCGCAACTCCCGCCGCCTCCCCGGGAGCGAGTCCATCTCCGGGGGCGAGTCCGTCCCCAGCCAGCCCCACCCCAGTTGCCGCTCCCACTCCTGTAGTCGCGCCACAGGCAGCAAAAGTACAAATTTCAGGCATAGCCAGTACCTTTGCTCAAGTTAACGACTTTATGCTGCTAGTCCAGCGCTCTCCTTTCTTCCTCAACACCGACACCAGACTGGTAGCGGCTACATTAAAAAACAATCCCACACAATTACAAGTGCGCAACCCAAACGCAGGAGCAGCAGAACTTCCCAAACTGCGGCCGGTGGTGGAATATAAAATTGAAACGACGCTCAGCCCGACTGGAGCCTCCGAGTTGCTCCCCGAGCTGCGGAGCAAGCAAGCAGACGGGCTAGCAATACGGATAGAAACACTTCAAGAAAAAGGAGTGCTAGAACCACAAAAAGGAGAAGTGAAACAACCATGACAGCAGCAAATGAGTTTATTCCCAGCGGCGGAAAAGCAGAAGAGACAGGGACTCAGGAAATATTCGGCATTAAGCTGACGCCCCAAGTCCAAGCTATCGGCGTCGCGGTACTCGGCCTCGGAATTGCCGGCTACCTCGTCTACCAGTTCGTACTGCCCGAATTCCAAAAAAGCGGCGAATTCAAGCAAAAAATTACCGAAAGCGAGCAAACGCAAAAGCAATTGCAAACTCTAATTCAAAAAGAGGCAGAAGCAAAAGCAAAGCAAGAAGAAGCAAAACAGCGCCGGGCTAACGTGACGGCAATGTTTGCCAGCGACACGGGCGTTACCACGCTGCTGTTTGACATGACCCAACTGGTTAATAGAATCAACGCCGGCGTGCAAGGGGACGACCTCAAGGCTAAAATTACCAAATTTGAGCCGGACATCCCGCCAGCAACAGCAGCAACTGCCGCGCCGGGAACTCTAGACCCTGATATTCTCAGGGATACGTCCTTCGGGCCGTCCCTGGCTGGCAAGCTCAGACGCAAAAAATTTAAGGTAGAGTTTGAAGGCAATTTCGCTCAAACCCGCAATTTTATGCGTAACTTGGAGTTAATGCAGTCGCTGTTGGTAGTGAGGAATTTGAAATCTGAATTGCTAGTATCAACTCAGGCACTTCAAGTAGACTTCTTGAAAGGGAAAATAATCCCTGTGGATCAGCCGCAAACTAAAATTAAAACTGCTTTTGACTTGCACGCACTGCTGCCGTTAAAGCAAGAAGAAAAGCCGCCAACTCCCGCTCCGAGTCCTGGTGCTAAGTAGCGGTATTTGGGCGGATATTAGCTAGGGTTCCAAAAAAGTGGCTTTTTCAGCACTTATCTAAAAGGAACTTATGTAGAAGGTAGAAGGTAGAAGATATAAGGTTGAATCAAAAAATATTATGAAAGCCAGAAAAAGTTATTTTAGATGGCAATCAAAAATTATAGTTTCTGCCGAATTTAATTCTAACTTCTCCCTTCAAAAAAGGCTCGATTAGAGAATCTTTCAGTCAGTTTAGCAGCTAGCGACAAAAGGCTGCGAACAACAAATACAAATTTTAGTTGAGGAGAGAACGTGAAACAGCATCTACGGTTAAGTGGAGGACTCTTATGCAGCGTTGCAGGAGTTCTGATCGCCCAAGCCCCCGTCTTGGCAGCGCCGACTCAAGTCACAGGAGTGCAAGTAAGTCAAGCTAATAATGGCGTAAATATTGTCATGGCGACAGAAAAGGGCGATCGCCCGCAAGTTTTCGCCATCAATAACGGCAATACTTACCAAGCCACAATTATCAACACCCAGCTCCGCTTGCCCGAAGGCAACAGCTTCCGTCAAGATAACCCCGCTCCCGGAATTTCTTCAGTAGAAATCAGCCAGGTAGAGGCTAACAGCATCCGCGTTGTAGTGGCAGGCACCAACGGAGTTCCCAACGGACAAATTGTTCCGGGACAAGGCCAAAGCATCGTCCTCAGCGTTGCCGGACAGGGCGGTACAGCACAGTCTGCCCAAACTGCACCTCCGCCGCCTCCGGGACTGCCGCTGAGCCAAACAGCTCCCCGGCCGGCTCCCCAAGTCCGCACGTCGCAAAACCCAGGCGTGCTGCTGCCAAATCCCGAAGTTACTGTTACCAGGAACGATCGCCCGCCCCTCCCCAGCGAAATACAATCCCAGACCAATCAGGCTGCGCCTTTCCAACCCCGGGCAGTTGCTCCGCCCTTGGGAGATATCGCAGTGTCTAACATCGCCCCCGGCGTGGGAAATATTGAACTGAGTTCGGGAGAACGCATCCCCCGCTTGGTGCTGCGGGATGCCCCAGTCCGGGACGTTTTGGCTCTGCTGGCCCGCGCTGCGGGCTTGAACATCGCTTTTACAGGCGGCGGGGCCCAGGCTCAACCCGGCCAACCGGCTGCAGCACCGGGAGCTGCAGGCTCCGATGAAGGGCCGAAGATTTCTTTGGACATCGAAAATGAGTCGGTGCAAGATGTTTTCAACTACGTGCTGCGGATCAGCGGGCTGCAAGCTAACCGCCAGGGGCGGACGATTTTTGTCGGGACTAGCTTGCCGATCGACTCCCGCAATATTATCATTCGGACTCTGCGGCTCAATCAAGTTCGGTCTACGGATGCAGCTAACTTTTTGAGCGCTCAAGGTGCGGAAACTCAATTGCCGATTACTCGGGTGACGATTCAAACCGTGGGCCAGGGAAATGCGGCGCGGGATGTGGAAATTCGGGAACCGGACATTAAGGCGATCGGCGCTAAGGACGGCAACGGGCCGCTATTGTTGAGGGGACTGTCGGTGCTGGCGGATGCGAGGCTCAATTCCATCACTTTGGTCGGCGACCCGCGCAAAGTTGACATGGCTGTGGCTTTCTTGACACAGCTAGATTTGCGCCGCCGTCAAGTCGCTGTGAACGTCAAGGTGATCGATATCAACTTGTTGGGAGACAACAGAACCAACAGCAGTTTCTCTTTTGGAATTAATAACAATTTCTTCGTCAATGACAATGGGGCGGCAACTCTCAATTTTGGCGGCATCAATCCGCCCAGTGGCGATGATGCCCGAAATGGGATCCTCGCTCGACCGATCACAGGCAACCCCCTAGGAACCCCGGATGTTTTCTACGATGCGAACGGCCGGCGTATAGTGCCGTTTACAGGTCAAGGTCTCCTAGGTCCCGGCAAAGGCGTGTTCCTCGAGCCGACAGCCCCAGTTACTAATGACCCCACGCGAGTTGGAATTACGGATTACGAGCCTGGATCGACAACAGGCTCAGGAAGTGCAGACTTCGGCTTGTTCCCGCTGTTCCAGTATCCGAGGAGGTTCCTGTCGGCGTTGCAGGCAACTATTCAGAGCCGGAATGCCAAAATCCTGACCGATCCGACTCTGGTGGTTCAAGAAGGAGAAACGGCGAATGTGAATATTACTGATGAGGTGATTACTAACATCACGTCCCAAACGCAGACTACTGGAAATACAAGTACCCAAACGGTGACTGCTGTCAAAGACAGGGCTGGTTTGCAGTTGGGGGTGGCGATCGATCGGGTTGACGATAATGGCTTTGTCTCTCTGCGGGTGAACCCGATTATCAGGACACCCGGCAACACTCAACAGCTTTCGACTGGCGCGAACACCAATCAGATCACTCTGCTGGGCGAGCGCTCGTTGCAATCGGGGTTAATTCGCCTGCGGGACGGTCAGACTTTGATTGTTTCGGGGATTATCCGCGACGAAGAACGGGTTACAGCGAACAAGATTCCGATTTTGGGAGATTTGCCGATTATCGGTTCGCTGTTCAGGAGCACCAATAAGACCAACCAGCGGGCGGAGTTGATTGTATTGCTGACACCGCAGATTTTGGACGATAGCGATCGATCGAACTTTGGCTACCAAAACAACATTAGTCCCGACGCCCGCCAACTGTTGCAGCGCAGTCAGCCCGTCCAACCGAGGCAGTAGTCAGTAGTCAGCAGTCAGCAGTCAGTAGGAATAAATTTAGTTTTGCCCTTGACAATTCAGACTTTATTCCTTCTGACTTATGCCTTTTTTCCTGAGAATAACAAAATCAGAAGGAATAAATTTTCCTTTAGCCCTTGACAAATGACATTTTATTCTTTCTATTTCTGCTTTTTTTCTGCTTTCAAATCCACTGAGGCGAGAAATCTTCTCTCCAAGGTGGTATTTTTTTACCTAAATTTTGGGATTAATAAAAAAAATTGTCCAAATCCATATAAATTAAAGGTTCCACCGATCCATAAAGGTCGGCAAGACTTTAGAATAATGCAGTGAAACTTAGATGCTGTGGGGTTTTCAGCAATTAGAAACAAAAATTCCTTTTCTGACCAATTACCCTAGGGTAATTGGTATTCAGCAGGAGTTCTTAATTGGGGAAGCGGACAGGAGCCATCGGGAACAACCCAAACCTCCGAACCCAAACTCCAATGCAGTTACCACTCACAGCTAATAGTTGAACTCTGTTTAACGTATTTTGCAAATCCCAGAAGGAGTTCGGAATGAACAAAGGTGAATTGGTTGATGCAGTCGCGGAAAAGGCTAGTGTCACGAAAAAACAGGCAGATGCCGTTTTGAGTGCAGCCTTGGAAGCAATCATGGAAGCTGTCTCCGACGGCGATAAGGTGACGTTGGTCGGTTTTGGCTCGTTTGAGTCGCGGGAACGCAAGGCCCGGGAGGGTCGCAATCCCAAAACTGGCGACAAGATGGAAATCCCGGCAACCAGAGTTCCTGCATTTTCCGCAGGGAAGTTGTTCAAGGACAGAGTTGCACCGCCGAAAAACCCCGAATAACTGGCGAACTGAGTCTTGATTAGACCTGTGCACGGTGGGAATTTAGCTTGGGCAGCCGCACTGGCAGGCTGCCCTCCCTCTGCTATTCTCGATTTTTCTGCCAGTATCAGTCCTTTGGGCCCTCCTGAGTCGGCATTGAATGCGATTCAAGCTCACTTGAGCAGTCTGACGGCTTACCCAGACCCGGATTATGGAGAGCTCAGGACTGCTTTGGGTGAGGCATTGAGTGTTGACCCGGATTGGATTTTGCCGGGGAATGGTTCGGCGGAATTGTTGACTTGGGCGGCTTGGGATTTGTCGAAACTGGAGGCGACTTATTTGGTGACTCCGGCTTTTGGCGATTACTGGCGGGCTCTTTCGGCTTTCGGGGCGAAGGTGCTGAAATGTCCTTTGGAGCTTAAATTGTTGGATGCCGAGCCCGGAAGCCGGTTAGTAACGGATGATTTGTCGGTTTCTAACCGTTCCCTTGTCTCCCCTTCTTTCTGTCTCCCGGTTCCTCTTGCTCTCGATGCCCATCGACGAGGTTTGCTGCTGAACAACCCCCACAATCCTACGGGTTTGCTGTTCGCTAGGGAGGCTATTTTGCCTTATTTGGAGCAGTTGGGTCTGGTGGTGGTAGATGAGGCATTTATGGACTTTCTGCCACCGGAACAACAGGAGAGTTCGATCGATGCTGTTGAGGAGTTTCCGAATTTGGTGATTTTACGATCGCTCACTAAATTCTATTCTCTGCCGGGACTGCGGTTGGGCTGCGCCATCGCCCATCCCGATATCCTCCGCCGCTGGCAGTTGCAGCGCGATCCTTGGCCTGTGAATGCTTTGGCTGCTGCTGCTGCTGCTGCTGCGGTGCGAGATACTGTTTTTGAGCGGCAAACCTGGGATTGGCTGCCTGTTGCTCGCCGAGAGCTGTTTGAGGGTTTGGCTAATTTGCCTGGTTTGCAGCCTTTTGCAGGGGCGGCTAATTTCTTGTTGGTTGAGTCGTCGGTGTCGGTTTCTTCGATTCAAAAAAGTTTGTTGGAACGACACCGGATTTTGATTCGGGATTGTTTGAGTTTTCCTGAGTTGGGCGATCGGTTTTTTCGGGTGGCTGTGCGCTCAAGGGCTGACAATTTGCGGCTGATTGCTGGACTTGCTGAAGTCATTAGTCGTTAGCTGACGGTTGACGGTTGACGGTTGACGGTTGACCCTTCGACTTCGCGAGCGGGCATCGCTGTTGGCTGTTAACTGTTAACAACCAATAAAAGTTGACAAACCGATTTTATTGGTCGTTTGAGCGGACATCCCCAAGAAACCGGGTTTCTACGATCGATCTTGGGTTTTGTAGCGAAGTATCTAGGAAGAAACCGGGTTTCTACGATCGATCTTGGGTTTTGTAGCGAAGTATCTAGGAAGAAACCGGGTTTCTGACCCAGCGCGCGGATCGTCCTAAACTACTAACTAATGACTGATGACTGATGACTGATGACTGATGACTAATGACTACTGACTGCTTTATTTATGCTTGATTATGATTTAGTGATTATTGGTGGAACTGCTGCCGGACGCTATGCAGCTTTGACTGCAACTGGTTTCCGGGCTCGCGTTGCTTTGGTGGAACCCCTAAGTAATTCGCAAGATTTGCCGACTGGGGGGAAAGAGTCGATCGACCTTGGTTTGAGATACAGCCAAACTTTGAGCGAGGCTGCTCGTTTTGCCCAGCAGATCGGCAGCCAGCAGTTGGGGGTTCGCTGGGAAGCGGCTAATTCGTCCCTGCCCATCAAATTGCGGTTTGACGGGGTTCTCAAGTGGGCCGAGGGTGTTGTTTCTAATCTGTCAGAAATTGATTCTCTGGGCGTTTTGGCTGCTCGCGGTGTCGATGTTATTTTTGGCAGCGGCGAGTTTGTTGCCAAACCGGATTTGGCTTTTGTTGTCGGCGGCAGGAAATTGCGATCGCTCTGTTATTTGCTAGCTTGTCCAACTCTGCCAACGATTCCCAATATAGAAGGACTTTCTTCTGCTGGCTTTTTTACTTCCGAAAGTGTCGGGGAATTAGCAAAACTTCCACAGTTGCCTAAAAGTTTGGCTGTCATCGGTGCCGATCCCAGCGGTGTCGAAGTGGCTCAAACTTTTGCTCGATTAGGGGTTGCTGTTACGCTTGTGGTGAAGGGTTCGCACATTTTGACGAAAGAAGACCGAGAGGCTGCTGGCTTGGTTCAAGCTGCAATGGAAGCTCAAGGAGTGCGGATTCTGACTGCTACTGAGGTGACTCAAGCTAGGGTGATTGAGGGTAAAAAGTGGATTCAAGCTGGGCCTAGGGCGATCGAAGCTGAGGAGATTTTTCTGGCTGCAGGTAGAGGGCACAATTTTTCATCGTTAAATCTCGAAGCGGCTAGGGTTAAATTCAGCGATCGGGGGGTGATTTTAAATGAAAAGCTGCAAACAACTAATCGCCGCATTTATGCGATCGGCGATGTTGCTGGGGGTTATCCGTTCCCTCACATCGCTAATTGCGAAGCTGCAGTTGCTGTGAAAAATGCTTTGTTTTTGCCGCTGTTTCAAATAGATTATCGCGGGATTCCTTGGGCGATTTTTTCCGATCCGCAATTGGCGAGAGTTGGCTTGACTGAAGAGCAAGCAAGGCGAAGGTTTGGAGACGATCTCATTGTTTGTCGGGAATATTTTAAGAATGTTGAAAGAGCTCAAATGTGCGGCGAGACAACTGGTTTTTGTAAGATTGTCGGGCGTCGCAACGGAGAAATTTTGGGAGCGAGTATTGTGGGGCCGCAAGCTGCTGAGTTGATTCACGCGATCGCTTTGGCTGTGCGTCACGGGATGAAGGTTGAGGCGATCGCCGAACTTCCTTATATTTGGTCGAGTTTTTCGGCAATTAACGGTCAAACTGCTGCTGTTTGGGAGTCGCAGCGCTTGGGCAGGAACACTTTTATGCAAAATTTGTGGGAGAATTTGTTTCACTGGCGCAGGTATTGGAAGTAAAAAAATCAAAGGGGTAATTCGCAATTGGTAATTGTAAGTATGTGAGCGACCGAATATAATTGACTTGGGCTATTTCCCTAGTCTGCTTCTGAATTTTGCCATTTAATGCCTGATTCACTTATGAGATTGGCGCAGCTTGTTTTGGCATCTGGACAAATACAGCGTATTCCAGGTTTATGAAGTACACACTCCTAACCGGGTTTCTTTAAAGTTCTCGCATCATTACTGATTCTGTTGCTAGAAACCCGGTTTCTCGCGATCTACATTTACATGAGATATGCTGTAATTCGGCTGGCGATCTCATGAATCCCGAATCCCAATTTATCCCAAATCTGACACACAAACTCAATTTCTTCTGCTTCCCGCTTGAAATTCCGCTCCGCCCGAATTGTACTAATGACATTAAAATCTCACCTAAACTAGACATTAAGATTTAATAGGCGATCGCATTCAAGCATCGGTTTTAAAAATCCTCTTAATTACCTGATTAGCCTCTTGAATTCCTCTTCTATCAACTGCTGGCTTTCAATCAGCCTTAGCCTCCTTCATCTTCTACTTAGTCTTAACTCAACTATAAACAGCTCTTGCATAAAAAATTCAAATATTATTTTAAACTCGCACTTTCATAAGTTGAGCCACAAAGTATATTAAGAAAAATGTAATTCACTGAATACCACAGCAGAGCGAGCGAAAATAGTAGATAGTAACTCTCAGAAGCTTCAGACTTGATAGAAGCAGTAGGAATACGTAGATATGACTGAGATCACAAAACTTTTCCTAGGATATCACATTAACGAGCAAATTTACGCAGGAAATCGAACTCTAGTTTATCGCGGCGTTCGGTGTTCAAATGGGCAACCCGTCGCGATCAAACTGCTGCGAAAAGACTTTCCCAGCTTCAACGAATTGGTACACTTCCGCAACCAGTACGTCATTGCTAAAAACTTAAATATCCCCGGCACAGTCAAGGCATACAGCCTGGAGAGCTATCATAACCGCTATGCTCTAGTGATGGAAGACTTTGGCGGAATTTCCTTAACTAGCTACCTTTCAACTATTGCATCCGCGAGCAACGAACCTCTAGAAGGCTTGCCCGTTAACGAGTTTTTTCCCGTGGCGATTCAAATTGCCAGCGCCCTGGACGGACTTCACCGCCACCGAGTCATCCATAAAGACCTCAAGCCCGCCAACATTCTGATTAACCCGGTCAGCAAAGAAGTCAAGCTGATTGATTTGAGTATCGCTTCCGTGCTGCCGCGCCAAACCCAAGAAATTCAAAATCCCAACGTCCTCGAAGGCACTTTACCCTACATATCTCCCGAACAAACTGGGCGGATGAACCGAGGCATTGATTACCGCACAGATTTCTACTCGCTAGGAGTAACATTCTACGAATTACTAACAGGAAAATTACCATTCCAAACAGACGACCCAATGGATTTGGTACACTGCCACCTCGCCAAACAACCGCTGGCAGCCTCAAAAGTTAACAATAGCGTTCCATTGGTGCTGTCTCTTATTGTTAGCAAACTGATGGCGAAGAATGCTGAAGACCGCTATCAAAGCGCCTTGGGACTCAAGTACGACTTAGAAACTTGCTTATCCCACTCGAAACAGACAGGGAAGTTCGTTAACTTTGATTTAGGGCAGCGAGATTTGTGCGATCGTTTCATCATCCCGGAAAAATTGTACGGCCGAGAAAGCGAAGTATTCTCCCTGCTAGCAGCCTTTGACCGGGTGAGTGCGGGTAGCAGCGAAATGATGCTCGTTTCCGGTTTTTCTGGGATTGGTAAAACCGCTGTAGTCAACGAAGTTCACAAACCTATCGTGCGGCAGCGCGGCTACTTTATTAAAGGCAAATTTGACCAATTCCAGCGCAACCTCCCCTTTAGTGCATTTGTCCAAGCTTTTCGCGACTTTATGGGACAATTGCTATCGGAAACAGATGCTAAAGTTGAACAATGGAAATCGAAGATTTTGGCAGCTTTAGGAGCTAGCGCTGCGGCGATAGTTGAAGTCATTCCCGAACTCGAACGTATTATCGGACCGCAACCGCCAGTCCCAGAACTTGCTGGCAGTGCGGCGCAAAATCGCTTTAATTTGTTGTTGGAAAAATTCATTCAAGTTTTTACAACTAAAGAACATCCTTTAGTGATTTTCTTGGATGATTTGCAATGGGCAGATTCCGCCTCGTTAAAATTAATTCAACTGCTGATGAGCGATCTTGATAACCGCTATCTATTATTAATTGGAGCTTATCGAGATAACGAAGTGTTTGCAGCGCATCCGTTGATGCTGACTTTATCGGAAATTGAAAAATCAGGAGCCAAGACGAATACGATTACTTTAGCTCCTTTACAACAGTCACATATTAATTTTCTGATTGCAGACACTTTAGTTTGCTCGACAGAGTTAGCTGCACCTCTGACAGAATTGGTGTATCAAAAAACGCAAGGTAATCCCTTTTTTGGCACGCAATTTCTCAAGTCATTATATGAAGATGGACTGATTGAGTTTAATTTTGAGCTGCGTTATTGGCAGTGCGATATTGCCGCCGTGCGCTCGCTAGCAATCACCGATGATGTGGTTGAGTTTGTGGCGCTTCAGTTGCAAAAGTTGCCAAATCAAACGCAAGAAGTCTTGAAGTTAGCCGCTTGTATTGGCAATCAGTTCGATTTAGGGACTTTAGCAATTGTTGATGAAAAATCCACCGTAGAAACCGCATCCGCTTTATGGAAGGCACTACAAGACGGGCTAATTTTACCCATTAGCGAAGTTTATAAGTTTTATCAAGCAGAGGGGAATAGCGAATTAGTAATCGGTAATGGCAAGGAATCTCAGCAATTACCAATTATCCCTGACCAAGTACCCAAATATAAGTTTTTACACGATCGCATTCAACAAGCTGCCTATTCCCTGATTCCGGAAGACCAAAAGCGATCGACTCACTTAAAAATCGGTCAACTCTTATTACAGAATACGCCAGAAATTGAACGAGAAGAAAGAATTTTTGATATGGTCAACCACTTGAATGTGGGAGCAGAATTAATTACCCAAGAGGCAGAACGAAAGCAATTAGCAAGTTTAAATCTGGTTGCTGGAAAGAAAGCCAAAGCTGCTACCGCATATTCTGCTGCGGTTGAATATTTCAATGTTGGCAAGGAGTTACTGACAGCAAATAGTTGGCTCCATCAATACGCACTAACATTAGGGCTGTATACAGAAGCAGCAGAGGCGGCATATCTAAGCGGTGACTTTGACCAGATGGAAAAATTAGCATTAGTCGTGGAAAACTGTGCCACAACCCTACTGGACAAAGTGAATCTGTATGAAGTCCAGATGCAAGCTTATATAACGCAAAATAAGCTACATGAAGCGCTGAATACGGGGCTGCAAGTTTTAAAGCAGTTGGGGGTAGAGTTTCCTTCCGAACCCAATCCGGCTGATATTGGGCAGGCATTAGGGGAAACAGCGTCAATTTTGAGCGGAAAGCAAACTGAGGACTTAATCGATCTCCCTCAAATGACAGATCCCCATCAACTAGCAACTATAAAGATGCTGTTAAGTCTATTTGTTTCTGCCTACATAGTGCTGCCGCCACTGGTGCCTTTAATAATAAGCAAACAGGTTAATTTATCCGTCCAACATGGAAATGCTTCTGTGTCTCCCTCTGCTTATGCTTTATATGCTTTTTTCCTCTGCGGATCTGGAGATATTGAGCAGGGCTATCAGTTCGGTCAACTGGCTTTACGTCTATTATCAAAGTTGAATGCCAAAGAAATCCAAGCCAAGACATCCGCAATGGTGCATTCTAGTATTCAACCTTGGAAAGAACACCTCAGAAATACCTTAAAACCTTTGCTGTCAGATTATTCTTGTGGGCTAGAAACCGGAGAATTAGAATTTGCTGGTTATGCTATCTTTCAATACAGTTGTTACTCGTATTTTGTTGGCAAGCAACTAACCCAACTCGAACGAGAGATCGAAACCTACGCAGAGGCCGTTAGCAAAATTAACCAGCAAGCAGCACTTAATTATCAGAAAATCTGTTGGCAAGCCGTCTTAAACTTGATAGGAAGAAGCGAAAATCCATGCCATTTAAAGGGAGAAGCCGGCGACGAAGAGACTATGCTGCAACTGTATCAGCAAACTAATAACTACATGGGAATTCATTACTTATACATACAAAAAATTGTGCTTTGTTATGTATTTGAAAATTACCCAGAAGCGTTGAAATGTATCGCTGAAATAGAAAGTTATTTGAGCGCAGGTACAGGGCAGGTAACTCTTGCCATCTTCTATTTTTACGATTCTCTAGTGCGTCTAGCAGTGTATGCCGATACTCCACAGTCTGAGCAGCAGAAACTTCTCGAAAGAGTACAAGCTAATCAAGAAAAAATGAAGAAATGGGCGGATCATGCCCCAATGAATTTTTTGCACAAATTCTACCTAGTTGAGGCAGAACGGCATCGGGTTTTAAGAGAAAAAGTAGAAGCGATAGAGATGTACGACAAGGCGATTGCCCTCGCCAAAGAAAACGAATACATCAACGAAGAAGCCGTTGCTCACGAACTCGCTGCTAAATTCTATTTGGAATGGGGGAAAGAAAAAATTGCCAAACCCTATTTAATTGATGCTTATTATGCCTACGCAAAGTGGGGAGCCAAAGCAAAGATTGACCATCTAGAACAGCGCTATCCGCAACTCATTACTTCTATCCTGCAAAATGAGCGAACTCGCCAGAATCCTAGCGACATGATTCACTCATCTAGCAATAGTGAATCCTCCCTATCTAACAAGAATAGAACAATTATCGGTAGCACCAGCAGTTCGGAGTTAGTAGATTTGCCGACAGTGATCAAAGCTTTTCAAGCTCTCTCTAGTGAAATAGAACTAGAGCAATTGCTAACTACTTTGATGCAAGTAGTAGTGCAAAATGCCGGAGCACAAACCGGAGCATTAATTTTGGAGGAAGGTGGAAATTGGAGAGTTGCCGTACACTGTACAAATCGCCAAGATTGTCATTTGCAATCGCTTCTAGTTGAAGAAAGCAAAGCAATTCCTCTAAGCATAATTAACTACGTCAAACGTACAAAAGAAATCCTGGTATTCGATCGTGCCAGCACTCAAACCACCTGGGCTGGCGATCCTTACATGATTGAGCACCAACCCAAGAGCGTTTTATGCACTCCGATTCTCCATCAAGGCAAAGTAATGGGGATTCTGTATTTAGAGAATAATCTCACAACGGGGGCGTTTACGCGCGATCGCGTCGCCATCCTCAACATCCTGTGTTCCCAAGCAGCAATTTCCTTACAGAACGCCCGACTCTATCAACAATCCCAGGAATATGCCCAAAAACTAGAGCTTTATCTTCACGATCTCAAACAGATGCAGTTGCAATTGGTGCAGGGTGAGAAAATGTCTGCTCTCGGAAATTTAGTCGCAGGGGTAGCCCACGAAATTAACAATCCCGTAGGCTTTATCGCCGGCAACTTGCAACCTGCTCAAGAATACCTACAAGATTTGTTCGAGCTAATCGATGTATATCAAGATAGTTTTCCCAAGCCAGGAGCTAAAGTTGAAGAAAAAATTGAGGATATAGACTTGGAGTATTTGCGAGAAGATTTGCCCAAATTGATTGGCTCGATGCAGGAGGGAGTCGATCGCATCCGCAATATCAGTACGAGTTTGAGAACGTTTTCGAGGGCAGATAGCGATCGACCAGTTGCTTTCAATATTCACGACGGACTCGAAAGCACTCTGCTGATTCTCAAGCACCGTTTAAAAGCCAGCGAGTTTCGCCCTGCCATTGAAGTTGTGAAAGAGTATGGTGATTTGCCCCTCGTGAAATGCTTTCCCGGACAGTTAAACCAGGTATTTATGAACGTACTCGCAAATGCCATTGACGCTCTGGAGGAGTCAAATAAGGGGCGCAGTTTTAGTGAAATTAAAGCCCGACCCAATCAAATCACGGTTCAAACTGCTCTGAGCGAAGACAACAATCAGGTTTTGATTCGGATTAAGGATAATGGAGAGGGGATGTCGAACGAAGTCAAGGAAAACATCTTTAACCACTTATTCACAACCAAGTCTGTGGGTCAAGGAACTGGATTGGGATTGTCTATAGCCCGCCAAATTGTTGTGGAAAAACATGGAGGTACGTTACTCGTGAATTCCTGCCTGGGCCAGGGTTCGGAGTTTGTGATTTCTATTCCGGGGTGAGCATTTCGTAGTAGGTCTTTAGCGCAATTAGCGCCGCCTCGCAATTACAAGCCACGTTATTAGAAGAAACAGGAAACGGACCACCGGGAACGAGCAACAGGCTAGGGGTTTTCGCGCTAGGAACCACAGCACTTCCGGGTGTTATGAGGTACAATAAGAATAGATTAAAAAAATACACCAATGAAAGCATATTCAGTAGATTTGCTTTCCAAAAATAGTAGCAGCCCATCAATATCAGAAGTTGTCGATCAGAAAAACAGCAGCGATATTTTCCGCCAGTAAAAGTTTAGTTCAAAAACTGGTCAAGCAACAAAAAATCGAGGGTAATTTACAGCCAAAACCCAGGGTTAAACCCAGATTCAGTCATTTAAATAATGCGTCAAAGCAATTAAGAGAAATAGTGGCAGCACATCCCGATGCAACCTTGGTATAATTGTGTGAGTTATTCGCCCAAAAGACAGGAAATTGGGTAGGCAGAACAGCAATGTGTAGTGCCTTACAGAAGTTGGGATTAAATCGTAAAAAAAAACAGTCAGGAGTAGTCAAGCAGGCACAGAAAGAGTCATGAAGTTAAGATTAGAGTATTGGGAAAAAGTTAAGGATATCGAGCCAAAAAATCTAGTCTTTTTAGATGAGACTGGAGTATTACGCTTGTTTAAGCAGAAGTCATGCTTCCAACTAGGGACTAGAGCCTATGCGGTCAAACCTTTTTATCGAGGCCAAAAAGTCACAGTAATTGGTGCAATTAGTCTCACCCAAGTAGTGGCATTAATGACCATGGACAACTCGATGGATAGCCAAGCATTTGAGGTGTTTATCGCTCAATCTTTAGTGCCACAATTGTGGTCTGGAGCAGTAGTATAGTCATTTCAAATAAATGTGAGACAAATGCAAGATGATGTAAAATCAAGAAAAATTGTTAAATCGGAGCAGAAA